>JAPKDN010000155.1 GCA_028822575.1 Alphaproteobacteria bacterium
CACGCCAGCGCGCCACCGGATGCGGTCAAGGCGGTGCAAGACAAACTTGGCCGGAACGAGGCTGGAGAATTAGTGGAGCGTGCCATGGCGAAAATCGCCATGGCCCTTGTCGACGCCGGTGTCCGGCGCTTGGTGGTGGCTGGTGGCGAGACCTCGGGCGCCGTGGTCGGCGCGCTTGGCGTCAAGGGCCTGCTAATCGGTGCTCAAATTGACCCGGGTGTTCCCGGGACGGTGACCATGGGAGATCAACCAATGGCCTTGGCGCTCAAATCTGGCAATTTTGGTGCCGCCGACTTCTTCGAAAAAGCCCTAAGAATCATGCCCTGATAAAAAACTGGAGGCGGCTATGGATAAGGACTTCGACCTTGATCAATCCGTCGTGCTAATGCCTGAGACGTTGAACATCCCCTTGACCGAAGTGGAGCGTCCAGGTGTCGTGCTGCAAATGCGGCGTACCGCTGATCTCCCGATGCAGGTCATGGAATTCGATGTCGCTCAAGACCTTGAACCCGCCCCGGTGTTCAAGGCATTAAAGCCAAGGGCCTGCTCGGCGCTGAGGCGACCGAGATCGCGATGGCGGCGCGGAGTGGCCAGGTTTGCGCGGTTGACGTGCTCGGCGCCACCATCCCACCGATCGAGGCGGTTAACCCGACGATTGACGCCTTCACGAAACTCACCGTCGATCGGCCTCGCGCCGAAGCGGCCAAGGTCGATATGCTGGTCGCCGCCGGCAACGCCCTGTTGCCGCAACCACTATGGCGGGAAAACATGAGCCTTGATGGTCAAAACCTCCCGGTCCGACCGACGATGGGCTGGTTCACTCAGTCCCTGACTCTGATTGGCCTGCCAACCGTCGTGGTGCCGGTGCCGGTCGCGGAACAAGCCTTGCCAATTGGATTGCAGATCATCGCTGCGCCCTGGCGGGAGACCGACGCGCTTTGGGTCGCCCAGCAACTGGGAGGTCGGGGGGGGGGGGCAAATTCACCCTGCCGCCGCCTATCTAACCCAGGCGGCGAACGCTCTCGCTTACCCGGTAGCCGGTTCCGGGAATGTTCATTATAACGTTGGCATCAACGTTTACTTGGCTGCGGAAATTTCGTTTAACGCCCAAACTCGAAAGCCGGTTTCGGCCCAACCCGAGGCCTACGTCCGCTCATTTGTCTCCATGGGGGCCAACACTGCTTGGAACCGGCAGATCGTGCAGGATTTGCACAATCGTCTCGGGCGTCATCCCAATCCCGGTATCGCTGATCACTAAGATCACCGCGCCGGTCTCGGCCAATGCGCCGCCCTGGTAACATTTTTCATTGATTAGAACCCATTGGCCAAATCTCTTCTTTCGAAGGACATTCTGGTCCCCGGTTCCTGATTAAGTTTGATCCATGCCTCGCAACAGTTGGGGAGGACTTGATCCTGTGACGAGAAGACGCGGTTTGAGAGTGGGTTCTCGCGTATATATGCCAGATGTTCTCGAAGGGATTGAACTCCAAAGGTCGTGGCGGCAGGGGGATCAGCGTATGTTGGCTGGCAGGCCGAGCTTGGCCAAAACAGTAGAAAATTACTGATTTAATATCCACCGTCTCCAGTAAAAGTTCTGCGATGGCCCTGACTGGCAATCGGGGCGGTGGCCGCCACGGAGCACCCGTATACCCCGGCACTGATGGTGGGAAACGCGATGATACGGACTTCATAAAGGGAGGCAAGAACCAGCCATTCCTGGTAACAAGAGGCTAGCAATGTCGATTCTCCGCAGCTTCCGCCGCGCCATATGGAGCGGACGGCGTGGATCATGTGGGCAGCTGGAAGATCATAATCGCAAATGATACGAGCCTCGCCCCTGGGACAACCGCCGATCCCTCGGCATTCTCGAAGCAGTTCGGGCCTGGCGGCCCGATGGATCTCGCCGTCGACACCCAACAACGTTTCATTGGCCGCATTGATGATCGCATCGACGTCGATGCTGGTGATATATCTCTCAAAAACCTCCTGGCGCGCGGTCGTAAGTTCGATTCCGCGCTATCATCGCGCGCCGGCACCTCGCCGCTGCGACGACCCGTATGTGTCGGATAAACGCGCATAAGGACGATCAGCAGGATCAAGCCCGGTACCGCCACGCCGACCGACAAAACAAAAAAGTCGAACCAGCCTACAAAATCGACCAGATATCCCGATGGCGACGAAAGCAAGGTTCGTCCAAACGCCATAAAAGCCGAAAGCAAGGCGTATTGGGTCGCGGTGAAGGCAGTGTTTGTGAGGCTCGACAGATAGGCGACGAACGCGGCGGTCCCCATGCCTCCGGTGACATTCTCCACCGCGATAGTGAAGGTTAGCACGCCTACGTCATTACCGGCGACCGCCTGGTAGGCGAAAACGAAATTCGACGCGGCCTGAAGCACACCGCTGATCAATAGCGCGTTCAGCAACCCAGTCCATTTGATCAGCAACCCACCGATGAACAAACCGACCGCCAGCGCTATAAGGCCGAACAGCTTTGTAACCTCGGCAATCTCTGTCTTTGTGAATCCCAAGTCGATGTAAAATGGGTTTGTCATGATCGATAGGAACGCGTCACCAAGCTTAAAGGTGACGATGAACAGCAGGATTACCAACCAACCTGGGCGAGTCGCGAAATCCAGGAAGGGCGCGACGACAAAATCAGCCAGCCAGCGCCCAATACTCCGATGCGCCGGAACGCCTTGTGCCAGTTCAGCCGTACCGGGACTCGGATTGGCGGGCTCCGGCGGCTCTGGGCTCAACAGAATTGTCAGGGTCCCTACCAAGACCAAGGCCGCCATCGCCAGATAGGCATGGGTCCAGCTCCAGGTATCGGCCAGGATCAGCGCGCCAGCACCAGCGACCAACATCCCCGCGCGATACCCATAGGTGATAGCAGCCGCGCCGACCCCTTGCTCGTCTTCATCAAGTGTTTCTATTCGGTAGGCATCGATGACAATGTCCTGGCTGGCCGAAAAGAACGCCACTAGTACTGCGAAACCTGCCATCATGAACGGAGCATTTCCAGGATTGCAAAGCGCTAGGCCAGCGATCGCGATCATCAGCATGGCCTGAGACAGCACCATCCAACCGCGCCGGCGTCCCAGCATGTCGGTCAGGAACGGTAGCCGGAGCCCATCCATGAAAGGGGCCCACAACGGCTTGAGCGCATAGGGCAGCCCCACCAACGAAAACAATCCTATCGCTGAGCGCTCGATGTCAGCCTCGCGCAGCCATGCACTCAAGGTGCCGAAAGACAGCAACAATGGGAGGCCACTGGCGAATCCCAAAAGCAAGACCACAAGCACCCGCCGCCTCAAATAGGGCGCTATCGACTCCCGCAGCAGCCATGCCAACCGGGTGACAGGATTAACCGCCCCCAAGAGCCTCTGTCGCCAGGGCTTTCAGATCAGCTTCGGGCCGAGCCCCAAAATGACTGATGATTTCACCGGCGGCAATGCCGCCAAGGCGACCGCACCGCGCCCAGTCCATACCCTGGGTATAACCGAATAGGAAACCGGCGGCGAAGAGATCGCCGGCGCCCGTCGTGTCGACAACCCGCGCAGCGGGTTCGGCGTCCAGGACATGCACCTCCTCGCCCGACAATACCACGGAACCCTTGGCGCCCCTGGTAAGGACGACAGCCTTGCAATTTCCTCGCACTTCTTGCAGAGCTGCGTCAAAATCCGAGGTCTCATAGAGAGAAATTATCTCATCTTCATTCGCAAACAAGATGTCCACGTGTCCCTCGACCAACTGACGAAACTCGTCGCGATACCGGCCTACGCAGAACGAATCGGAAAGCGAAAGCGAAACGAGGCTATCGTTGGCATGCGCGATCGCAGCGGCCTTGAGGAAGGCTTCTTTGGCGCGCGGTGGATCCCAGAGGTAGCCCTCAAGATAGATCACCTTGCTTGAATTGATCAGATCCTCGTCGACGTCCTCGGGCCCGAGATCAACACAGGCGCCAAGGTGCGTGTTCATCGATCGCTGCGCGTCGGGGGTCACGAGCACCAGACAGCTCGCAGTAGGGGCCCCACTGGTGCTGTTCAACGTGTCGAATTGGACGCCGGCGGCATTGATGTCGCGACGAAAAACGCGGCCAAAATAGTCGTCCTTGACCTTGCCGATGAACGCCCCCTTGCCGCCGAACCCGGCGAGGCCTACTACGGTGTTTGCAGCGGAACCTCCGGACATTTCCAAGCCCGATCCCATTCGTTCATAAATTTGGCTTGAACACTCGGCATCAACTAGGTTCATCGCGCCTTTTTCTATGTCGTTATCACTTAGGAAAGTGTCGTCCGTATTTGATATGACGTCGACAATCGCGTTGCCAATTCCAGTAACGTCGATAATCTTGTTAGACATGGTCAATTCCTGACATTCCGGGGCGAAGCGACACTACCCGAGAACTCGCCGAGCGCAAAGCCCAGCAACGAAGGCTTGTGCCCGAGGCCACCTTGTGGTTTTCCTTTAGGGTTATCACGTGAAACAACGGAGCTACTCATGTTCGGGGCACTTTCCAAGGCACTCGCACAGCTCCCGGAACGGGCTTTGCGCCAATCAGTGTTTCTTAGCATCATTGGCGCCATGGCGATGATCATCGCCATGGGGTTCCTTAGCTGGGTGCTCATTTCCAAGTTTGGGGTTTTTGGAATTGAACTTCTGGACGATCTCTCCGCCACCATCGGCTCGTTCGTAGTCGTGGTGTTTGCCTTTTTATTCTATCCAGCTACGCTTATGATCGTTGCTGGGTTTTTCGTTGATCGCGTGGCTACGGCGGTCGAGGAGAAACACTATCCCAACCTTCCTCAAATCCGGAATCAAGGTCTTCTGGAAATCATGAAGGGGGCCGTTGTGCTGTTGTTGGTTACACTGATTCTGAACATCCTTCTCATGCCGGTATACGTTTTCACCTTCTTCATCGCCGGCCTCGGTTTTGTGATCTTCTACGGCCTGAATGGCTATCTCCTAGGCCGCGAGTTTTTTGAAACCGCAGCCGGGCGGTATATGAACCCGAAAGAGGCGCGGGATTTGCGGAAGACCAAGGGCTTGACGGTTTTTGGTGCCGGCGTGATCATCGCGGTTATAACAACGATTCCAATTGTGAACCTTGCCGCGCCGGTTATTGGCACGGCATTCATGGTTCACATGGTCCAAATGTTGCGCGGCCAAAATGAAGCGTGATAGCGTGGTAGAGTTGGAACTCTTTGAATTATAATGGGTTTTGATAAATAACCTCGAAAGAATATGAAAATGTCGTTGTTTCGACGGAAACCACCCGAGGATGTTGAACTAAAACTCGGCGCGAAAGCGTCCGCCGAGAACAAGGCTGACGCGCCGGGCCTGACGCAACCGGATAGTTCACCACAAATCATGGTGCCACCCGAGCTAAACGGCGCCGACAAGACAGTGGATAATCGCCTGTCTCCAGAAGACCGGCCGAACCAAGGAGCACTCATGGCGTCCAGTAGAACCCCTTCGGCGGGCTTTGTGCCGGAGATTCCCCGGCGCACGATCGATCTCTCCGGTGCCCCTGGCAGAAAACCAACCCTGCCTCAGCGCGGTGGCAGCGCCGAAGGCAAAAGGCTGACCGTCGGGCGGGAGATCTCTCTCAGTGGCGAAATTACCGCTTGCGAGACTCTGATCGTCGAAGGGTCAGTCGAGGCAACCCTGGAAAACAGCCAGTTCCTAGAAGTCGCCGAGGGTGGGGTCTTCAAGGGTACTGTCGTAATTGACGAAGCGGTGATATCCGGCACTTTCAACGGAGTGATCACGGCGCGGGAGCGCCTGACGGTAAGGTCAACGGGCCGCATTACAGGAACGGTCCGATTTAGCCAGATCGAGATTGAGTTGGGTGGCGAGATCAATGGCGAAATTAACGTATTGCAATCCCAGGGTAGCCCGGAAGCAGCGGCCGATACATGATCAAGCGATTAGGGCGCTTTTCGGCGTCCTGATGCTGACAGTCCTGCAGGCTTGCGGGACTGTCAGCCAGTATTCTGGGTCCAACCCGAAAAAAGATCACGAAATTGTCTCTATCCCGTCGACCAAGGGTGAACGGGTAGCGCGACCAAAACCCGCTGCCCCACCTTCCGAAGAACGGCCCAGGTTCTCGACGCGGGATCTAGACCCTAAGCGCTTGCTGAGAATGAGCCTTGATGGCGTGTCATCGCTTCTTGGAAAGCCCCAGTTCATTCGTAGCGAGGCGGCGGCGCGGGTGTGGCAATACCGCAACGAGTCCTGCGTCCTGGATCTGTTCCTTTATAACGCCACGATGGATTATGAAGTTGTTTATTATGAGTTTCGGCCCGCTGGTGTTCTCGCGGGGCCGACCGTTGGTTGCTTTGAGAATTTCTTGATCCGGGCGGCTGATACCACCAACAGTTGAGCCGCTGCGATCGGGATCATCGCGGGACTAGAGCATTAATTCAATACCGTCGTCTTGTCCTTGTACCGGCAGAGATCGGCTATTGCGCAGGCCGGGCAGTCCGGCTTGCGCGCCTTGCAGACATAACGTCCATGCAGGATGAGCCAGTGGTGCGCATGAAGCTTCCAGTGATCTGGGATCCGGCGTTCAAGCGCCAGCTCCACGGCTAGAGGCGTTTTACCCCCGCCCAAACCGGTGCGGTTGCCGACCCGAAACAGATGCGTATCGACGGCGATAGTGGGTAGGCCGAACGCCATATTGAGAACCACATTGGCAGTTTTTCGCCCGACCCCCGGAAGCGTCTCGAGCGTTTCCCGGTCGCCCGGCACACGGCTTTGATGTTCGCTTATCAGGATTTCCGACAAGGCGATGACATTTTTGGCCTTTGCGTTGAAAAGACCGATGGTTTTGATGAATTCCTTCAGCCTATCGGCTCCAAGCTCGACCATCTTTTCAGGCGTGTCGACCTCGGCAAATAAAGGTCCGGTCGCGCGATTAACCCCCACGTCGGTCGCCTGGGCTGATAAAACCACGGCAACCAATAAAGTATAGGCGTTGACGTAGTGTAACTCGCCCCGCGGATCCGGGTTTTGTTCGGACAACCGAGCGAAGAGAGTTTCTATATCTGCTTTCTTTATTGGGCGCGCCATACTTGGTCATAGCCCGGCTGGAGTTGTTCGTGAAGTCCGAAGAGCAACCTTGGGCGCCGTTACTCTGCCGGGACCGGAAACGGGGCTCCCGTTCCATCTATCGACACCACGGGGCTCGCGTCTCCAAATTTTTATTGGAGCGATTTTGGCGCCGCATAGGAGTCTGTTGCTCCTGGGCTTCCTTTTGGTCATGGCCCTTCTGCTCGGTGCAGGTGTGGCCATGGGTACGAAACTCATGCTGGTAGACAGCTT
>JAPKDN010000156.1 GCA_028822575.1 Alphaproteobacteria bacterium
GAAAGATGCGAAGCGCTGGCTGGCACCGGTTTGAACGAGGAACCCGTATGCCAGAGACTGTTGCCCCGATGATATCTCGACTTTTCGTGATCATGCGGCCAAATCTTGTCACCGTCTCCAACATTAGCGATGCGGGAAATCTGCGGCAAGGTCACGCCGCCATATTGATCAAAGCCGAGCGAGCATTCCAACCCTCCGAAACGCTCGGAGAACGCGACCTGTTGTTCGTCGTTGATATCCTGATCACGAAACACCACGACCGCGTAGTGATGGAACGCATCACGAATCGCGTCGAAGTCCTGGTCGTTTTCCGGGTGCCAGAGATCAACATCGGTCGCCTCGCCAGCGAAACCAGAACCTGGTTTCAACGCACGGATCGTCAAGGCCATGAGGGCCTCCTCTGGAACAATTCTCGTTCAGTAGATCGTGACGCCACTATCCACCGACATGATCTGCCCCGTGGTGATTTCGGACTCATCCGATGCCAGATAGACCGCCATATTAGCGATATGAATTGGCTGGCCAAACCCCAGGAGATGCTGCTCCGAAATGTTCTTAATCTCGGGCGACTGCTCCAGCAAAAGCTTAACCCTGTCGGAAAGCGTCACCGACGGCGCGATCGCGTTGACCCGGATCTTGTCCGGCGCGTATTCCACCGCCATCGAGCGGGTCATCGAAGCAACCCCACCCTTGGCCGCCGTGTAACAGTCCCGACCCGGCAGGGCCATCAACGCCACATTGGATGACATATTGATCACAGAACCGCCGCCCGACGCCTGTATCGCCGGGATACCGTGTTTGGAGCACACAAAGGTCCCGTAGAGATCCAGTTTGATCACCCGCCAAAACTCTTCATCCGGCGCCTCGGTGACCGGGCCGTCCTGCATGGTCGAACCGCCGGCGTTGTTGTGCAGGATGTGCAGCCCGCCAAACTGCGCAACGGTTTCGGCGACCGCCGCCTTGACGCTTGCGTGGTCGGTCACATCGGTTTCGATGAAGATCGCGTCGCCGCCCCCATTACCAGCCGCTTCCTTGGCCAGTCGCGCCGTTTCCGATCCGCTCGTGGTGTCTATATCGGTTACCACCACCTTGGCGCCCTCCTCGGCGAACCGGATTGCCGTGGCTCGTCCGATACCGCCTCCGGCGCCGGTAATCAGCGCCACCTTTTCATCAAGTCTCGCCATTGCCCCGCTCCAGCCACGCGCGTGTTTCCGATGACGGTAATCTATCATCGCCAAAGCGGATCCCGAAGCGCGCGCCCTAGAGAATCGCCGATGTGATCAACGCTCCCGGAACGAACGACATGGTCAGTTAGCGAAAACCACTGGTATCTGGGCTCTGTCCAGGATCGCGCGCGTGGCCCCACCAAAGATCATCTGGGTTAAGCGGCTTTGTGTGTAGGCGCCCTTGATCATCAGGTCGACATCGGCGGATGCCGCCACCTCCAATGCCCGGTCGCCTGGGTTTCCACCGCTTGCGCCGGTGCGCAATTCGGTTTCGATGCCATGCCCTTCTAGATATTTTTGCAACGCCACAGTATCCGGGCCCGCATGCACCCAGCCGTCGACAGCGATCACAACAACTTTCTTGGCCTTGGCGATGATCGGCATCCCCATGGCCACGACCCGCGCAGTTTCCGTAGCGTGGTTCCAGGCAATGCCAATGGTGTCTCCATAGGGCTTGCTCCACCCCTCCGGCACCAACATCACGGGCCGACCGCCTTCGAACAACGCCATCTCGAACAATGTTTGCCAGTGCGGGTTATCGGGGGAGCGGGCGACCAAGGCGACATCATGCACGCGGCAAACCTCGCCCAACTGGCGCCAATTGGACAGGCCGGACATATCAAAGCCCAAATGGTCGCTGGAAAGCGATGGCTCACACTTCGCGGCTCGTTCTTGAATGCGTTCCGCAGCACTTGCTTTTTGCGTCTCGATCTCCTCATCCATGCCGTCATACGAGACCACGCCGCCACTCATCGGATCGACGATTACGGGATCCGGCAATCGAGGATAGAACATTGCCGTGACGTAACCGCCGTGACGTGCCGCCAAGGTAGCGGCAGCGGCTACAGGTGCGTCACTCGCAGAGTCGGATCCGAAGGGAAGAAGAATTTGTTTCATGTAGGCCTCCCGTTTGCGGTCTTGCCAAGCTCGCGGCATGCCCCACACCGCGAGTTACCAAAAGACTAACACGAACCGCTACTTGGGATGCAATGAAGGATCGGAAACATTGCTCTATTTGCGCAACCCAGTTCCGTCGTTAAGCGACCAATCGAAGTCAAAGAGAACCGACGTTTCCACCTTTAATTCAGGCGCCAAGCCCGGCCCAGCGTATTGTCGCAGATGGGCCAGAACCCCTGCGGGTGCGCCACCAAAATCATTTCTGTGCCACTCATAGAGCCGCGAAAGCACCAAGCGCCGCTCCTCCAGTCGCACGCCGCGTGGATGATTGACGTAATCGAGCGCCGCGCCATCAAGCATCCGGTCCACCCGTTCGCCAGTGAAGACGCGCGGTTGCAGGTTTGGCGATCCGATCGCCGCGTCACAAAGTCCGTAATTCATTCTGGGATCATTGAAAATCGGCCAAAGGATGCCATTACGGATATCCGCCAGCCCAAGCGGTTGCCCCAGCACCGCCACTAATTTTCGGTCGAACGGACCAGCCCCAAAAGGACCTACGCCGAAGTCGATATCTTGTATCGAAAGCACCAAATAGCGACTCAGAACTAGGCGCAGGACAAGCGCGTTATAAAGATTAAGCCAAAAAGCGAATTGTTCGCGACGGTCCAAGCTATCGATGGCAAAGCCTGCAAGATCATGGATGTAGCGATCCAAGGACCCTCGTTCCGCCACGGTCAAATCTCCATAGGCGAAAAGATGGACTCCATCCGATCGCTTGAGAATATGGCGATAGAGCAACGTCGCCAATGGGCCGTGATCGACCTCACGTTTCGATCCAGGAACCCATCGATCCCACAATCCCGATCGGCGAGGACTACGCCCGTCGACCGGTCGCGCCTCGCTCGCGCAACCCGCAGCGGCGACCACGCCGATGGCGGACGCCATTACCAGAAATGATCGGCGGTCGACGATTATACCAGGTCCCGTTCCCCAAACCACCCTTGGATCGTTGGGAATTTTATTCAACCCGCATCTCGACCTCCCCCAATCCTTTGATCGAATAGATCGCGTGATCTCCGGGCTTAGCGAATCTTGTTGCGAGGGTCGACCCACTCATCACGATGTCCCCAGCCTTCAAGGAGCGACCTTGGCACGACAACAAGCTCGCCAAGTAAGCAAGCGAGATCAAAGGACTTCCCATCGCGGCGCCGGTAACCGCCATCTCGGTGTCGTTATTGTAGGAAAGTGAGACAGGCGTTGTTGCCAAGTCCATTTTCTTCCAGGCCGTCGAGGGTGTGCCCAGGACCATTCCCCCAGACCAAGCATTGTCCGCGACCAGGGTAGCCGCATCAAGTTTGCCATAGTCGGCGGCGCGATCCTCGATCATCTCAAAAGCCGGCATCGCCGATTCAATAAATGGTCTAATCGACTCACCATCGAAAGAGCCATCTTCCGGTACGTCCTTGCCCATTTGGAAGGCCAGCTCGAACTCCAGACCAACCCGAACAAAATCCGCCACGGCGATCGTCGCAGGTGAGTGACGAACGGTGGACGCAAAGATCGCCCCGCCGCATGGGTCGTCAACGCCCACCAGATCCCGAATTGCCTGGGACGTGAGCGCGATCTTGTATCCGGCGATCGGCCCACGAGCCCCATCGACCCACAAACGGTTTAGCGCCAACTGAACCTGATACGCCTCGTCAATCGACCCAAGCGCGAATTCGCCACTCAAATTCTCAAATTGGCTTCGATTGGCGTGGGCATCACGCAGATGACCGGCAATGCGATCTATGCGGCTTGGGTCGGTCATGGCGTTCTCCGGATTGGGACTGTAAAATCTACACGTAAAATCGGGCTTCATGGCAACATCAAAGTTTCGACCGCTTGCAAAGAGGAAGCAGACAAGCACAGAGTTATGGGAGAAGGAGTTGATCAATGCCAAATAAAGCAACGGTTACCGCTTCCCGCGAAAGGGATTGGCCGTTCGAAACACAGCCGCTATCGGATGTGCTTGGGGTCGAGATTATCGGCTTGAACATGACCGATGCCCTGGACCCTGAGATCTTTCCTAAAATCTATGAAGCCTTTCTGGAGCATCAGCTCATTATGTTTCGGGATGTCGAGCTGCCGCCGGCGACCCAGGTCGCGCTTGCCCGCAGATTTGGCGAGGTTCAGACGCATGTCCTCAATCAGTACCATGGATATGGCCACCCGGAGATTTTCCTGCTGACCAATCTCGACGAGGACGGTAATCCGAGCGGCATTCACCCGGACCGTGGAACGATGCATTGGCACACGGACGGATCATGGCGCCCTCGCACGGGCCTCGCCACGATGATGTACGCCGAAATCGTGCCTTCAACAGGCGGTGAGACGCATTTCTGTGACATGTATGGCGCGGTGGACAGCCTGGGCGAGCCTCGGTTGGCTCAGTTGGACGGAATGAAGGCAATTCATGATTTAAACTTCTCGCGAACGCGTCGCCATGGCGAAGACCCGATGACCGCGAAACAACGGGCCGAGGTTCCACCGGTCGCCCACCCAATCCTGCGCACCCATCCGGAGACCGGTCGCAAGGCGATATTCCTCGGTGACCACGCCGAGTCGATTGAAGGTATGAATTTCGATGACGGGTGCACCCTCGTGGAGACCCTGAACCAAGAGGCGACCCCCGATCACTCGATTTACCGCCATCGGTGGGAGCCGCAGCAATGCGTCGTCTGGGACAATCGTTGTTTGCTTCACATGGCGACCGGATATGACACGGCCAGGGAGAAGCGGGTCATGCGACGCTGCACGATCACCGGCGATGCGCCGTATTAGACCGTCATGGTCGCGCGGAACTTGCTCTGATAACCCAACAGCGGAAACAGTGTTTTTCCAAATTTAATGCGGTGATGTCTGGGAAGCGGTGGCAATTTGATATGGGCGTAATCTTCGGGTGAACAGAACCACCCAACCGGCGGCTATAACAGCCAAGGCGATTACACCGAGCAAAACTATTGAGACCTGCGCTGTTTTTCTACTAGCCGCTGATGCGGGATATGATCCGACTGAAGATCAACTTCGTGATAACGTCTAGAGCACGATTAAAGCTGTTTGCGAAGAAGAGTTGGCAGCCCTCGTTACAGCCGTAGCGGTGCGTGCGAGTGCTAGCGGCATGGGCATCGGGGAACCCGCCATCTAACCGGAGCCTTCAGCACTACGACGGTCACAAAGTGCTGTTATCCGTCATTAATATGGGGGAGAGAACGCAGCCGCTTGGCCCAGGTTACTGGGCGTTGTATGCGCGCGGGTTGAGAGCATCCGAATTTGTCATTATTGACAGCGCGCCCAGGTTTGAGGCTGCCCGGCTATCAGATTGGCGTGACCGGGTCGAGCGCGCTGCTGAAACGGCGCTCAAGGATCGAACCGGCGACCACCGCGGCGATGAAATTCCCCGCCTGCAGGGTAAGGTCGGCGAGATGACGATGGAGAACGAACTGCTGTACGCGAAGATCGATCGTCTGGAGGGTGGCTCTCCTTAGGCACGGCGGAGGTTGAGACGGTAAGCCAGGTGATCTCGCACTCCGTGAAACGACCCTATGGCCCGGCTCTCATAGCCCATTGCTGGAAGTGTCCCTGGGCGACGCTTTATCCGCCGGCGTGACACCTCGACGGGGTCAAACGGTGCCCCGCACCGGCAAGGTGGGGGGCACGCCTGGGCAAGCTGTATGACGTCACCATCACCACCGAGGCCCTGGAGCCTATTCGCCAGGGCCTGACCAAGCACTTCGGCGCTGGTCGCTAAGGACATCTCCACCCAATTGCGGCTGCGTCACGATCATGGTTCAAACGCCATGTCCAACGACTTCCAGAAGGAGATCGCCTTTCTGGGCATCAAGGCATCGTCGTCCTTCGTGCGTGAACCCGGAGGCACTAGCGTCGCCAAGCGCTTTATCTGCCCTCTTAAGGAGCATCTGCTTTGGGTCCGGGACTCCGGGACCATCGAGAAACTTCGCCTAGCGCAGATCGACTCCGCCCGCTGGTATTAAGACAACTGGCTGGTCGCATGACATAGATACAAAAACCCAACCAAGATCAGGGAAAACCAGATCACAACATGTGCGCAGGCCGCATGAACAAATACGCAGCCACTTGTCACATAAATGGGATGCAGTGCACGCACCTCCTGACACCACCAACAGTCTTCTGCTCGCAGAGCGCCGCCTAAGAGTTTCCACCAACTACTCAAAACCACCCGAACGCGAAGGGGCCCAGTTCAATTCCAAATTCTAATATATCCTAGAAACGCGTTCCCGGCCGATCGCGCTCCTGGGTCTCTTTATAAATTGGAATCTATTATTCGGGATCAAAAGACGGTCAACGCTATCGAAAACAGCGACGCTCACCGGCAAGGCCAACACCGCTGTCTCAAGCGCCGTCGTCCAAACCTTGTCGTAGCGCGCGGTTACCATGTTCCGCGAACGACGCTCCTGGGCTCCCTATTTGTTCATTTAGGCTGAGGTCAAACCCCGTCCACGAGATACCGTCCGATGATATTTCGCTGGATTTGTTGGGTTCCTTCGACGATCTGCAGCACCTTGGCGTCTCGAAAGTAACGGTTGATCGGATAATCGCCCGAGATCCCAGCCGCGCCAAACAACTGAACCGCGTCGGTGGCGACCTTCATCGCGGTGTCGCTGGCGTGGCATTTGGCAACCGCGGCCTGCATCGCCAAAGGTTTTCCCGTCACCCCAGCATCGGCTGCCGCCGCGCATTTGTAAACGAGGCCGCGCGCTGCCTCTGTCTGGATATGCATATCTGCGAGCATCCAGCGGATACCTTGGAAATCCACGACGGATTGCCCAAATGCCTCGCGCTCTCGAACGAAGGCAAGGGCATGATCATAAGCCCCTTGCGCCAATCCAACACCACGCGCGCCAATAATAGGGCGGGATATATTGAAAGCCTCCATAACCGCACGAAACCCGCCCCCTCGCTCACCAAGCATGGCGTCGGCTGGCACGAAAGCATCGTCGAAGAATAACGGGCACGAGGGCACACCGCGCGCGCCCATCTTCTTTTCCGGTAGGCCTATGGTGAGGCCCGGTGTGCCCCGCTCGACGATGAAGAAGTTGATTTGACCTCGAGCTTCCCCTTCGCCGGTCCGCGCGGCGACGACGATAAAGTCCGCGACCGAGGAATTCGTG
>JAPKDN010000157.1 GCA_028822575.1 Alphaproteobacteria bacterium
CCTTTGAGGAGGGCGGTCATGTTAAAACCGATCATGTGGAACACGATGGCAACCTGACGTTTCGGGTTAGAGATTAAGAGGGTGAATTGACCGACGACGAAGTTGAGCGCGCCAAGCTCCCCTTCTTATTGGCCCGGGCCGAGGTTCGGGCCAATAAGAAGGGGATGGGACTTGGTTTGCAGACGTCGCGCTGGATTCTTAAAGGCCACAAAAGAGGTCTTAAGATCAAAGGCGCGTAGGGGAGAAGATCGAGTGTTGGGCCAGAGCTATCAGCCTCGCGCGTGGTCGTCGCCGAGGGTGGATCCGCGCCAGATGCGCGCGTTTTCTTCTGGGCTACGATTGAGCGATCACACCAAGCCGATTGATGGTTACGAATCGCCCCTTGCCCCAGCCGCCAGTGGCATGGTGGCGATTTCATCTCGTTACCGATTAATCGCGCGACAGGTGACACTTGGGCTGATTGATCCCACCAGGCAACTTTTCTTCAGACCTGATCACCGGCAAAATGCCCGCTGAAGGATTAGCCAGCCGATAGAATAGAATGACGTTGCCGCGTGATCACTTTATGGGAGATCCTCTTGATGACCAAGATAACCCGCGTTGAAATTCACGAATTCGGCTTTGATGCAAAGAATCTAGGCAATCTCACCGGCGCCGACACCGTTGGCGCTATGGGCTATGCCAAGGGTGAGACTTCTCGGTTCAACAAATACGCTGTGCTAATCGAGACCCAGGATGGGTGCCGGGGTGAATACGTGACCCATTGGGTGGCCTCGCCGTCCACCGTCGCTCAGTCGAAGATGTTGGCGCCTAAACTCATTGGCCGGCATGCAGAGGAACGCGAGGGGATCTATGACGATCTAAAACGCGAGATCCGTCAATTCGATCATTTGGGACATGGGCCGCTGGATATCGCCCTTTGGGATTGGGCGGGCAAGCAGGTGGGTTGTTCAATCGGCACCCTACTCGGCGGTTACCGAAAACGTCTACCAGCCTACGCCAGCACTTATCATGGTGATCGTAATGGCGGCCTTGATTGCAAGGAGGCCTACGCCGCTTTTGCCGAAGAATGTTACGACCTAGGCTATCGCGCTTTTAAGATTCACGGCTGGAATGATGGCAATGCCCGCGAGGAGGCGGCGAACGTCTTGCATGTCGCCAAGTCTGTCGGTGACAAAATGACCCTGATGCTGGACCCCGCTTGCGAGCTGAAAACCTTCGCCGATGCGCTTTATGTTGGGCGAGCCTGCGACGAAGGTGGGTATTTTTGGTACGAGGACCCGTATCGCGATTCCGGTGTCTCCGCTTTTGCCCACAAGCGTCTGCGTGAAATGATCAAAACGCCGATCCTGCAAACCGAACATATCCGAGGGTTGGAACCCAAGGCGGATTTTCTGATCGCTGGTGGCACAGATTTTCTGCGGATGGATCCCGAATATGACATGGGTATCACTGGGGGCATGAAGATCGCGCATCTCGGAGAGGCATTCGGTATCGATGTCGAAGTTCATGCCTGTGGCCCAGCCCAACGCCATTGTATGGCGGCAATGCGCAATTCGAACTTCTATGAGATTGCGCTGGTTGGTCCCGATTGTCCTAACGCCGTACCGCCAGTCTATACCTGTGGTTATTCTGATATGCTGGAAAGCGTGGGTGACGATGGCTGTGTTGGCGTGCCGGACGGGGTGGGGCTTGGCGTGGTTTATGATTGGGATTTCATAGAGCGAAACCGTACCGCCTTGACGGTGTTTGGCGATGACTGACGCTTCGGATAGAAGTCCTAAAAAAATTCTTGTGACTGGTGCTGCAGCCGGCTTGGGGGAGGCGATTGCGCTCGGCCTGGCGGCACGGGGCGCAACGATCGGTGTTTGCGACATCGACGAGGCCGGCGCCGATCGGGTGGCGACACTTTGCAAAGCGGCGGGCGCCGCTGACGCATCGATCATCGCGGTGGATCTTTCTAGCCCCGACGGTCCCGAACAAGCGCTTGACCGGGCGCTGGGGATGTTCGGACGTTTGGACGGAGTAGTGAATAACGCCGGCTTTGCGACAGTCGAGGTCTTTCAGGAGATCTCCGCCAAAGCCTGGGACCGGACTTTCGCTATCAATGTGCGGGCGGTGGCGCTTATGTGTTCGGCGGTTGGAAAGGTGATGGCCAAGGCGGGGAGAGGGCGGATCGTCAACATCACCTCGCCGGCGGCCCGCATGGCCTTACCGAACTATGCCCATTACGCGGCAAGCAAGGCGGCGGTGGATTCGATTACCCGAACAGCGGCGATCGCGCTGGCCCCTCACGGCGTAACCGTGAATACAGTGGCGCCGGGGATGGTGGACACCGTGATGCAGGAGACGACGGAGCGAATGATGGCCGTGGCCGACGGATGCAATCTTATCTTGAAGAGCGGACCGGGCGGATCCCGGTCGGCCGTTGGACTGACCCGGCGGAGATGGCGGGCTTGGTGATTTGGTTGCTGCTTGACGCCCCTGATTATTTGACAGCGGAGCGGTTGAACGGCTCTGGGGGGCTTGATCGGGACTAGCGCCGAGTAAATGCCTCAGTTTTTTACCTTGACCGGTCTGGAGTGCTTTGCCTTTCGGGTCATCGCGCCTAGTTTCGCCTTGGCAGTTTTGCTTCCGCGCTCGACGGCGCGGCGATACCAAGCGGCCGCGAGGCGGCGGTCTCGAACGATCCAGCTACCGCTCTCATAAAGATCCCCCACCATCTCCATGGCACCTGGATAACCACCATAGGATGCCCTCAGGGCCCAGAATGCCGCCCGATCTATGTTACGTGGCATTCCGGTGCCGTCCTGCAGTAGTCTGGCGATAACGGTTTGAGCGAAAGACACCTCGCGGCGGGCTTCCGCCCAAAGGTAGTTGAGAGAGACACCAGGTTTGCCGGAGGCTACCTCAAGCAAGGCCGTTTGCAGTCTAGTCAGATCCGCGTCCTTGGGCAGGGAACGCCCGGACGGACGCCATTTCCCCTCGTTGGCGTCACCGATGATGTATTGCGGATAACCAACGCCGTCGCGAAACCCGTGATGCAGCGGCAAGTCGACCAGCCGGCCACAGATATCCATGGTCCAGACCTCGTTCGTCAACTCACTCCATATCGATCCCTCACTTTCGGTATCTCGAAGCATTGGCTGGGACACAGTGTCGACGATCCTTTGGTTGGAGCAAATTTTCATACCGGCATGCTTCAGCGCCGTTTCCCCGATCTCGGATCGGATTTCACGCGCCACTTCGCTGCTGGTCGTTGTTGTGCCGGGAGTGCTGATTCGCATATTGGGAGCTTCGCCAATACGGGCACCAAACACGGCGTTATAGGTGAATTTCTCGCCGCATCTCTCAAGTGAATACCGAAGGCGCCATATCCCGGCGGTTGGATGCTCGGTGCCTTTGGGCATTGAGAGAGACGGTTTGGGTTGATGGATTATGGAAAGAGGTTTGGTTTGGTAAGGCTTTGGACAATCACGCCCTAAATAGGCGTCATTGGTAATTGCAGCCTCCGTAAGGCGACGGGTGAATTTTTCAGAGCTGGCGTAGGCGTTAAAGCGAATCTGGTTTGGGGACAGAGGCCTGAGCTTTGGTTTTTCGGGCGCTATTAATTTTGTCTCAGAGCGGGGTTTGCCCTGGTCGTCGATCACGGTCCTCTTGACCTTAAGCAGAGGCATGGTGGCGCTGACGGATTCCCGAAGCGTTTGCCCTTCGCACCCTGCTAAAAGAGCGCTAGCGAGGAGTGTCGCGAGAAACCGGGAAGATGCATGCATGGGAGGCGTCGCATTTTTGTTTTCCTTAACATGTTGTAACTTTGGTGGCGCCTGCGCCAGCCCGCATCTGTCGGACCAGCGCGTTGCGTGGGGCTTGGCGACGGTGTAGGGAAAAGCGCTCAGAATTGGACCACTTTTAGGATAATCCATGCAAGCCACGCTCACCATTTCCGGCAAGACCCGCGTTTTTGGCTGTATTTCGAATCCGATCGCTCATGTTCGCGCGCCTTCGGTATTCAACCCGCTATTTGAAAAGCATGGCGTCGACGCGGTCATGGTGCCCTTGCATATCCCACCGGAAGGTCTTGATGCCGCCATCGTGGGCTTAAGGGCAATGCCAAATTTTGGCGGAATGGCGGTGACCTTACCCCATAAGTTGCCAATCATGGCGCATTGCGATGAGATTGGAAAACAGGGCCAGTTGGTTGGCGCGGTGAACTTCGCGGCCTTTGATGGCCAGCGCCGGCTGATCGGTGATAATTGCGATGGAACTGGTTTTGTCAGTGGAATGTTGGCGGCGGGATATCCCGTCAAGGGCAAGCAGGTCCTAATGATGGGCGCTGGGGGCGCGGCGAGGGCGATAGCCTTTTCCTTGGCGGATTTCGGGGTCACGCGGCTGGGTATCGCGAACAGAACGATGGCCAAAGCCGAGGAACTCTCGGAGGCTGTCGGGGCGGCCTATCCGAACGTTCCCATCGTCGCGTGCTCGGCTGACCCTAGGGGTTATGACATCGTGGTGAACACCACGTCGCTGGGGCTCAACGATGATGACGCCCTACCAGTTGACCCGGATTTGTTAGAGCCCTCTCAGTTGATGGCCGAGATCATCATGAATCCGGTCGACACCCCAATTCTGAAGGTGGCTAAGGCCAAGGGCTGCCGCATTCATTATGGCCGGCCAATGTTTGCCCACCAGGTAACGATTATCGCCAAGTCGTTTGGGTATGATTTTCCGGTTCCAAAAGAATAGACGCGTCTGTGGGCGTTGGGCTGAATTGATGCCACTAGCAGGAGACCAAAGGTGACCGATAAAGTGGTTCCTGATGCTCTTACCCAGCCGAAATCCGTCACTGGTATCCTATGGCATGTAACGGGAATGGTGCTATTCGCGTCGATGGACGCGGTATCCAAACATCTCGTGGTGGGTTTGCCCGTCGTGGAGATTCTCTGGGTTCGTTACGTTTTTTTCTTTCTGTTTGGATTAGCCTTGGCACTGCGACTGGAGGGGTGGTCGGCCTTTAAGACCAAGGCCCCGGGTCTTCAGATTGTACGCGGCCTGACGTTGGTTGCCGAGATTGGACTTTTTACCTATGCTCTTCGGTACCTGAAGCTGGTTGATGCCCATGTAATGGCGGCGATGACACCACTGATGGTGATGGCCTTGGCGGTGCCGATGTTAGGCGAGCGTGTTGGTATTCGCCGTTGGGCGGCGGTGAGCGTGGGATTTCTCGGTGTGCTGATAATCCTGCGGCCGGGACTGGCGGTGATCGACCCAATTCAGATCGTGCCACTGATCGGGGCGGGGTGTTTTGCGTTGTACCTAGTTTTGACCCGCATGGTGGCGCGGCAGGATACCATAGGAACGTCGACGCTTTACACGGGTTTAGTTGGTTTCTTAGTCTTGAGTTTGGCCGTGCCGACTGATTGGCAGCCTCCCACTCCCGACCAGTGGGGTTGGTTGCTTGTCGCTAGTTTTCTTGGGATTGGTGCTCATGTCAGCGTGATCAAGGCGCTTTCGATGTCCGAGGCTAGCGCACTTCAGCCGTTCAATCACACGATGTTGGTTTGGGCGACCTTGATCGGTTTTCTGGCTTTCGATGATTTGCCGGACGGTTTCACGATGGCGGGCGCCGGTGTCATCGTCCTCAGTGGCCTGTACGCCTGGTATCGAGAGCGGACCCGGGAAAAGGCAATAGGCAATGCTGGGATTTTAATAGATCCTGTCGGATTGGGAGTGACGGGCGGACGTCGTCATCGTATCTTGGAGTAGGTTTTTTGATTCGTTGTCGCCTAGCTAAATAATGGAGATATCCGTGAAAGCAACCACACTTGTCCTGACCATGCTTTTAACCTCTTCGGTTCAGGCGTTCGCGCATTCCGGTCATATGGCGACGACCGGCAGTCTGCATGCCGCCCAGCATTCCGCCGGCGATTGGTTGGTTGTGGTGATGGCTTTGGTGGCGCTTGGCGCCGGGGTAGCGATTACCGCGCGGATTCGGCGCCGCAACCGCTAGGGCGAATTTCGTGGAACAACGAATATCGCAATCTTGGAGGCCGTCGGACTAGGATCGGTGCGCCGATGAGGCTATCTTTATGATCAATTGTTGCCGTTCAGGAAGGATATCCGCTATGGCCAGTATCGAATTAAGCGATCACAATAGCCGATGCTTAACACCGACCCGGGACCTGGGGGCGTTGGTCGCGGGCCTGACGGCCGAGGATATTCCCGAGAGTGCTCGTCGCTGGGCCAAGCATTGCATCCTCGACTGGATCGCAGTGACGGTCGGCGGCTCCAATGAGCCGCTGACGAAAATGCTGCTGGAAGTCGCGATGGCCGAAGGGGCGATCGGACCAGCTCGGGTGATTGGTCACCCCGAAAAGGTCATCTGCTCCCAGGCGGCGTTGATAAATGGCGCGGCTTCGCATGCTTTGGACTATGACGATGTCAATGAGCGCATGCTTGGGCATCCAACGGTGCCATTGGTGCCCGCGTTGATGGCCTTGTCTGACGAATCCAAGATCAGCGGGATAGACATGATCACCGCTTTCGTCGTGGGCTACGAAGTTGAGGCAAGATTGAGCGATATGACCGGGGTCGCGCATATCGACAATGGTTGGCATTCGACGGCAACGATCGGTACTTTTGGGGCCGCAGCCGCTTCGGCGAACCTGATGGGGTTGGATGCAGACCAGAGCACCGCCGCGTTGGGTATCGCCGCGACCCAGGCTGCTGGTCTGCGCGCGATGTTTGGTACCATGTGCAAGCCACTACACGCTGGCAAGGCCTCCACCAACGGTCTGATGGCGGCGCGTCTGGCTGCCAAGGGCTTTACCAGTCGCGACGACGCCATCGAGGGCGAAAATGGGTTCGCCGCGACCCAAGCCGAGGGCTTTGTTCCCTTGCCCGTATATCCAAAGTCCAACGGCCGGTTCGCGGTTGAGGAAAACCTCTTTAAGTATCACGCGGCCTGTTATCTCACCCATGCTGGTATCGACGCCTTGCGTAAGGTGAAGGAAGAGGTGGGGATCAAACCGGAAGACGTTGTCGCGGTGAGGGAGCATGTCCCGGGCACTCATTTCACAGTCTGTAATATCCCGGAGCCGAAAACCGGCTTAGAGATCAAGTTTTCGATGCGCCATACCGCCGCAATGGTCCTTTCAGGGATCGATACTGGGGCGATGGGGAGTTACTCCGACGAGGCAGCTAATCGCAATGATCTAGTAGCATTGCGGGACAAGGTCGAGATCGTTGCGAAAAAGCTCGACAGTAGGATGCAGGCGGAAGTCGTGGTTGATCTCGTTAACGAGATCAACCACG
>JAPKDN010000158.1 GCA_028822575.1 Alphaproteobacteria bacterium
CACCGATTGGCAACATCGCGAACCGCGTGACGTCCAGCGCCCGCTCGATGGCGTGGATGGTCGCGGCTTGGGCCATGTTCGCGGTTACGGTCTCGTGTACGCCCCAAGCGGCCTCGGCGACGCTGATGCCGAGTGGTTGGGCCAAATGTTGATCGATCGCGGCCTCCGCGGCTTCCTTGTCCAGGCGCATGCGCCCGCCCAGGAAGGAATCCGCGCCGAGATAACCGAGCACCAGATCGCAGTCCGTCACCGTGGGCATCTCGTTGCCCGCGCCGTAACAGACGGGTCCCGGGCTGGCCCCGGCGCTGTCGGGGCCGACCTGAAGCAGGCCCCGCTGGTCGACCCGCGCGATGCTGCCCCCGCCGGCGCCGATCTCGATCATGTCGATGGCGGGAATCTGAAGCGGCAGGCCGCTTCCCTCGGCGAAACGGGTCTCGCGCGCGACCTCGAAATGTACCGTGCGTTCCGGTTGTCCGTCTGGGATCAGACAGGCCTTGGCGGTGGTGCCACCCATGTCGAAACAGAGCACGTCCTTAACCTCGGCCAACGCGCCGAAAAGGCGCGCCGCCTCGGCGCCGGCCGCCGGGCCTGATTGGACCAGGCGAATCGGGAAACGTGTGGCGACACTGGCGCGCACGCAGCGGCCGTCGGAGAGAACCATCAGCAATTCGCGCGTAAATCCAAGCGCGTCCAAGGCCGCTATCAAGCGATCGACGTAGTTCCGAAACACCGGATGCACATAGGCGTTGGCGACCGTGGTCGAGCTACGCTCGTATTCGCCTAACTCCGGGCTTACCGCGGAAGAGAGCGAGAGCGCGACCTCGGGCCATTCCTCGGCGACGATAGCTGCGACCGCGCGTTCGTGGTCCGGGTTGATATAAGCGTGCAGCAGACAGACCGCCAAGGAGGCGACACCCGCCTCGCGAAGCTGGCGGATGACCGGGCGCAGGGCCTCGGTATCCAACGCCGTGATGACCGCTCCGTCGGGGCCGATACGTTCCTGGGCCTCGTGGCGCAGGGGCCGGGGTACCAAAGGCGCGGGCATCTCGATGTCCAGATCGAAAAGGTCGTACCGCCACTCCCGACCGATCTCCAGCACGTCGCGGAAACCCGCCGTGGTAATGAGGCCGGTGGTCACGCCCTTACGCTCGATCAGGGCATTAGCGACCAGGGTGGTGCCATGAATGACCGAGGAAAGGTCCCTGGCGCTTATTCCAGCGGTATTCAGGACTTGCCGGACACCGTCCAGCACCGCGCGCGACGGGTCGTCCGGCGTGGTCAGGACCTTGTCGATGATCAACCGCGCCCCGGCGCTATCCCAGAGCACGATGTCGGTGAAAGTACCGCCGATATCGACGCCGACATTCCATTGTGTGTGTGAATCAGCCACGGAAAGCCCCTCCAGTGTCTGATCTGTCTGTTATATAACCGGCCTTGAGATCGGCATTGATCGATTCTGGATCCCGCTCCTCCGGTGGATAGAGCCCACCGCCGCCGGCGGTCTGAAAGCTGACTTCGTCGCCGGGATTGAGGTCACTTCTGGATTTGGCGGGGATAACCTCGCCATTGACCAAGTCGATACCAGCGCTCCCCGGACCGCCGCCCAGCAGGCCACGTGGCGGGAATTTCACCCGCTCATGGCGAATGGTCATGGTCACCGGGTTTTCCGAGACCGAGCGAAAACCGATCCTCTGGGCATTGCCGCCACGATACTTCCCGATCCCGCCGCTATCCGGAACAAAAGCTTTCTCGGTCACCAGCAAGGGGACCTGATGCTCAAAGGCCTCGATCGGTTGGTTTGAGACATTGCTTGGGAAACTGAGGCATCCCGGGCCATCGCCATGTGGTCTGGCGCCGTGACCGCCGTTCATGAAGAACATCTTCACGAAGTTGCCATCGCCCGATGGTTTTTTGCCGGCGAAGTAAACGTTCCAGAGCGGCGAGCCGGACTCCGCCACGATCTTACTTGGCAAGATCTCGGCCATCGCGCCGAGAATCGCCGGCGGAACATAGTGACCGGAAAGATGCCGCCCCCAAACCGGGACCGGGACGGTCGCGTTCAGCAAGCATCCCTCTGGCGCGGTAATGGTGATCGGCTTCAGGGTCCCGGCATTGTTGGGGGCATGCGGGTCCAGCAGGCACTTCACCGCATAGCGGGCATAGGCTTGGGTGTAGTTCAGCACGCAATTGATCGGGAACGCGACCTGGGGCGAGGTGCCTGCAAAATCCACCGCCAGGGCGTCGCCCTCGATTGTGACGGTGCATGCGATCCAAAGCGGCTTGTCGACCCCATCCACCGTGAAGCCATCGGTATAGCTCCCATCCGGCAACGCCTTGATCGCGGCCCTCATGCTGAGTTCGGAGCGATCGATGATCTCGTCGGCGACCGCCGTCAGATCGTCCAGCCGCTCCTCATCCAACATCCGGTTCAGCATCGTGTCGCAATCGCGATAGGCGGCGAACTGGGCCCGGATATCGCCTAGGGTCTCGGATGGCTGACGCAGGTTTTCTTCGAGGAAATCCAACACCACCGGGCTCTCGACGCCTGCCTCGACGATTTTGCAGATCGGGATGGTCAGGCCTTCCTCGTACCGATCCCGCGCCGAGGGCGAAGGCGCCCCGCCAATGTCGACGGTATGGGCGGTGCTGGCGGCGAACGCGATCAGCCGACCGTTCCGAAACAGCGGGTGCACCATCGAGATATCGTTGAGATGCCCGGTCCCGATCCATGGATCGTTTGTGATGATGATGTCGCCGGGACTCAACCCGTCGGCGGGAAATTTCCTCAGCACCTCGGACAAGGTGTGGGGCAGGGTTCCCATGAAGCTGGGGATGCTGCGCCTGGATTGAGTGAGTTGGCGGCCTTGGTCGTCGAACAGACTGAAGGCCATGTCGTAATTGTCGCGGACAACAACGGAGAACGCTGCCCGCACGAAGGTTTCGGCGACCTGATCGGCGATGCCGTCCAACCGGCGCCAGATCAAACCAAGGCGAACCGGGTCGATGGTCGTGTCACTCATTAATCAATACATTCCCTATGCGTCGCGCCAAACTGGTGTGAGCCAGTGTTCATAGCCATCCATATTGCCTCGTACCAGGTCGTCATAGTCGCCTTGCAGTTGCCGAGTCATCGGGCCGGGTACGCCGTCGCTCACTGGTTTGCGGTCGACGGAAAGCATCGGCGTGATCTCTTGGCCAGTCCCGCAATAGAACATCTCTTCGGCGAGGTAGAGTTCGGTGCGGCCCATCTTGCGTTCCTCGACGGAAATGCCGGCGGCTCGGGCCAGATGGAGGAGGGTGTCGCGGGTGACGCTCTCCAAAATGCCATCGCTTACCCTGGGGGTTATCAGGGTATCTCCACGCCGCATGAAGATGCAGCCCCCCGGTCCTTCGGACACGCTGCCATCGTGATTGAGGATAATCGCGCCACCAAATCCGTTGTGTTTGGCTTCCATACCGGCCAAACGACTATTGAGATAGTTCGCGGTCGCCTTAATTCTCGAGGGACTAGCGTCATCCGGGTTGCGTCGCCAGCTCACGACGCCGAAATGCTTGCCTTCCTTGAAAGCCGCGGCCCGGGGCCGATCCCTGCAGATCGCCGAGCTTCCGACAGGGCCGGTCGCGGTCATGTCCCCCCACTCGTCGACATAGGCTTGAAGCCGGACATAGCAGTCATCGCGCATCTGATTTGCGCGTACGATCTGGAGTATCTGATCTGTGAAGTCCGCATCGCTCGGCGGGGTGTCCAGTTCCATCAACTCCATGCCGAATCGCATGCGATCCAAATGAGCCTTCGCGCGGAAAATATAGAGCTCGCCGCGTTCAGCGTTCCAATAGCCCCGTAAGCCTTCGAATATGGTGACCGCGAATGTAAGGGCCGGCGCCATGATTGAAATTTTCGCGTTCGCATAGGGCATTAGTTGGCCGTTCATGATCGCGAATTCCGGTCGACCCGTTGGTGATCCGTCCGTGTTTGTCATGACAGCTCCGACTTTTCGCTTGGCCAGCTTCAGGTGCTTGTGTGCTTGGGGTTGGGCCGCCGCTGGCCCAAATTCCGGCGAGCCTGAACAGAACCATGACGAGCGTCAAGTCGATCTGGGGTTGTCGGATGCCAGGAGAAACGGTTGTATTAACAACAGTGACGGGCCAGGATTGGGTTGTCGTTCGTCTTGGTGTAGATGACGGTAGAGTGGATTGATAACGATCAAAAACGGCCACCCAGGCCGTAAACAAGAACAATCAGGTTACGAACAGGAGGGTTTGATGAACAAAATGTGTAAACTTGCGATCGCGCCGGTTGCCGCGGTCGCGTTGCTGGCCATGGCCGCACAGGCCTCGGCCGGGGATATCCCCAAGCGCCTGGTCTTCACGTCGTATGACTTTGGCAGCTCCGGATTCGCTCAGGCGTCCGGCATCGCTAACGCCTTCAAGAAGGTGCACAACACACGTGTCCGCATTATCCCGTCGGGTACCAGTATTGGCCGCATTTTGCCGCTGTCTCAGCGCAAGGCGGACTACGCCTTTCTCGCCTCGGGAACGTTTTTCGCTTCTGAAGGCACGTATGATTTCGCCTCGCCCAACTGGGGGCCTCAGGATCTGCGTTGTGTGCTTTCCCCGCCCGCGGCAACCGGCATCGTGATGCTTGGAAACTCCAAGTTTTCGGATGCGCGTAAGATCAAGGGCATGAAGCTTGGCTACGTGAAGGGGAATCCTTCGGTTAACGTGAAGACCGATGCGATCGCCGATTTCGCTGGCCTGAAGGAAGGCGAGTGGGAGCGGGTCTGGCATGGCGGCTATGGCGTCATGAAAACCTCGCTGTTGACCGGCAAGATAGATGGCTTCCTCGCCGCGCCGACGTCGGGCTTCTCCAAGGAAATCGAAGCGTCACCGAATGGCGTTAGCTGGCTTCAGTTTGAGCCGGATGACTCGGCCGCATGGGCTCGGATGACCAAGACCGCGCCGATGTATGGCTCTTGGATCGCGGTTGCCGGCGCTGGCATCAGCGAGGCCAAACCGTCCAAGACGCTGTCGTTCCGGTATCCGATGATGGTCACCTACGCCGATCGGAATTTTGACGAGGTGTACACCATGGTCAAGGCGATGGACGAATTGTATCCGAAATACAAGGACGTCTCTTTCGCCGCCCAGTATTGGAACCTCAAGGATGCCTCCAACCCGCCATGCGAGGCGGCTTTCCATGAGGCTTCGGTGAAGTACTTCAAGGAAAAGGGTGTGTGGTCCGACGCGTCGCAAAAATGGCAGGATGCCAAGGTTGCGCGCCACGCCGCGGTACTTGATGCCTGGGACGACGCGCAGGATTCGTATAACGAAATGCGTGCCGTCGAACGTAAAAAAGGCAACAAGATCAAAGCCGGTAAAGGCTGGAAAGAGTGGTGGGCCAAGGTCCGCACGGAGAAGGGGCTCGACTGATAGAGCTTCTTCGACTTTTCCGATAATCAAGCAGACGGCCGCATCGCGCGGCCGTCTGTGCCTTGTTAGCAGAATGAAGCGCCTTTGAGCGCCCGTGCAGTTGGGACCCGAGCATGACGCAAGAACAAGTCTCGGCCGAGACCTCCGAAATTACCGAAAAACTTGAGAAGTTTCAGGAGCCCGGGCAGAAACGCCTGTCGGGGTTGGTGTACTGGATCGCGCTTTTATACGGTGGCTTCGGAATTCTCGTCGCGATCAATCAGACCTTTGGGTTCAACGCGTTCGGTTTCATTCTGATCGATAATTCATACTATTACCTCCTCATCGCCATTTTCATGTCGCTGGCGTTCCTGATCCTGCCGGCGGTCAAGCGACACAACGACCGTGTGCCGATTTATGATTGGGCCTTGTTCGCGTTAACTAACGCGACCGCGCTGTATCTTTCGTATCATGGCGGTGAAATGGTTGAAAAAGGCTGGGACACCGTGGCACCGACGGAGCCGACGATCGTGGCGGCCGTAATGTGTCTGCTTGCGCTCGAGGGAGTGCGGCGGGCCGGCGGATTGATTCTGTTTTGCGTGTGCTTCACGTTCTTCTGCTTCCCGCTTTGGACGGACTACGCGCCAGGTTTCCTGTGGGGAATCGGCAAGACCCCCGAGGAATTGGTTCGCGCCTATGCGATGGGTTTCGAGAGCATCGTGGGTGTGCCGATGCGGGTCGCGGGTAACATCCTGATCGGGTTTCTCGTTTTCGGAGCGGCGCTGGTTGTTACCGGCGGCGGTGAGTTCTTCATGAATTTCGCGGCGGCGCTGCTCGGCAAAACCCGGGGCGGACCGGCCAAAGTCGCGATCTTGTCCAGTGGGTTCTTCGGGTCGCTCAGCGGCAGTGTTATTTCGAATGTCGTGACGACGGGACAGCTGACAATTCCGACAATGAAGAAGGCGGGATATTCATCTTCCTATGCCGGCGCGGTCGAGGCCTGCGCCTCCACGGGTGGCACCCTAATGCCGCCGGTGATGGGAGCGGTCGCCTTCATCATGGCCGAGTTTTTGAACATCCCTTATGGCGAGATCGTCATCGCGGCGGCGGTTCCCTCGATTATGTTCTATGCCGCGTTGCTTTTGCAGGTTGATTGCCATGCCGCGGTGCACGGACTGAAAGGTCAGCCAGCGGAAGAGATCCCCAGTTTGTGGCAAACCTTCAAGGACGGCTGGTACTACCTGTTTAGTCTTGGTCTACTGGTCTATCTCTTGGTCGTCGCGCGTCTTGAGCTTTACGCGCCGTATTACGCGACCATCGCGCTGATTGTCGCGACGATGGTGTTCCGCAAGAAAAACCGATTTAACTTCAGCCAATTCAAGGCGTTGATCGTTGAATCGACCAAGACCATCTCAAATATCATCGCGATTCTCGCAGGCATCGGCGTGATCGTTGGCTCGCTCGCGTTCACGGGGGTCGGCGGCGCCTTCTCGCGTGAACTTGTCGGGATTGCCGGGGATAACCTATGGTTGCTGTTGGCGATGGGGGCGGTCACCAGTTTCCTTTTGGGAATGGGGGTGACGGTCAGTGCCTGTTACATCTTCCTGGCGATCGTTCTGGGACCGGCGCTTATCGAGTTTGGCCTGGATCCGATCGCCAGCCATCTGTTTATTCTTTACTGGGGCATGCTGTCCTACATAACACCGCCGGTGGCTCTGGCGGCCGTGGCAGCATCGGTGATCGCGGGCTCTAAACAGATGGAAACCGCGTTTACCGCGATGCGCTTGGGCTCGATCAAGTTCATCCTACCGTTCATCCTGGTGTTGACGCCGGCGTTGATTCTGCGGGGGGATTCGATCCCTTTGATGATCTTGACGGTTAGCGCTGTA
>JAPKDN010000159.1 GCA_028822575.1 Alphaproteobacteria bacterium
GGCGTCATCCGTACCGACGGTAAGAGTTTGCACAACACTCATGCCAGGGTGCTCCGCATCAGCCAGAGCCCCAAAAAAAGACCGACGATGGACAAGACCACGGATAGCGCCACATAAGCCCCAATAGCCAGAAGATTAGCGCGCTCCGTCAGAACCGAGACATCGAGCGCGAAACTCGAGAACGTCGTGAAGGCGCCAAGAACGCCCACGGCGAAGAATGCCCTTGTTTCCGGGCTACTGTTTAGCTTACTCACCAGCAGTTCAACGAACAGGCCCATGACAAAGCAGCCGACCACGTTCACGAACAAGGTTCCATACGGAAACCCCAAGCCCAGCCACCTGTTAAACATCCCTATGGACTGATAACGGGCAACCGCGCCAATAGCGCCACCGAGAGCGACCGCGAGGATAAGTTTCATGGCTGACTAGCTACTCCAGTCCACGCCGAATATCCAGCCCTCGGCGGTGCTAGCGGCCGGAATGGTGAGCGGTGTCGACCAAATTTCCGGCTTTGCAGACAAGCCACGCAAGGCGGCCGCCGAAATCAAGGCGTCCGGCTCATCTTCGCGCGACGGTTTCCAGGACCGCGGCAGCGCGCGCGAGCCGTAATACGCCAACACCCTGTTCAACGCCACCGGGTCACGCCAGGCGCGGGGATCGACCCGCGCGCGCTTGAAATAGAGACGGGGAAAGATCTCGACCAGCGTCGAACGCCCGTCCATTGCTTCAAAGGGCCAGACCGCCACGTGGTTGTCCAGGTCGCGTTTCAGGTGATGCAGCAGGCGCATGCCGGAAAGCGACCCTGTGCCGACATTGGCGGCCCCGACGCATTTCATCACCGGGTGTGGCCACGTGATATTCGCGCAGGCTGCCTCTGTCAGCCGGCTCCGCGAGGTGAACAGATCCCCCCGCCCCTTAGGCGACAGGAAATGACGGTGAAAGGGTAGGTCCTCGCGATTATAGAATGGCGCGCCATAAAGCTCCGGCACGTCTTGACAAACCTCTTCGACCAAGGACCAAAGCGAGCAGGCATCGTCGATGTCCGTCCCAGTCCCTGGAAAATACCCGCCGAGATCGGCATGGGCATAGGCGAAAGCAAAGTCAAAACCGACAAGAACGCGGTGGGCGCGGATGCGGTGCCGCAGCCATTTGTCCACCATCGAGCGGGTCCACCACTTTCCCTCTGGGGGCCGCACCAATCGCGGGGGCTCATCACCGGGTTCGGCGACCGCGATTTGGAGGCTGGGGAGTTTGGGCCCCTTGGCACCGGACCAATCTATGCCAATGTACTGTTCGAATTCTTCCAAGCCCGTCAATCGCTCAGCCCACCTCGCCCTGGTGACGCCGGGCTCGCAGCTTATCCCAATAGGCCAGACGTTTCGCCACGTCGCGCTCAAAACCGCGCTCCACCGGGGCGTAGAATCGTTGACGCTCCATTCCATCCGGAAAATAGTTCTGCCCCGAAAACCCATCCTCGGCATCGTGGTCGTAATTGTAGCCGGCGCCGTAGCCAAGATCCTTCATAATCCGGGTCGGCGCGTTCAAAATATGTGACGGTGGCGCCAAGGATCCAATCGCCCGCGCTGCCTTGCCCGCCGCGCCAAACGCCTTGTAAGCGGCATTCGATTTCGGCGCCGTGGCCAGGTAAACCACGCATTGAGCGATGTTCAGATCCCCCTCCGGCGAGCCAATGCGGTCATAAGCGTCCCAGCAAGCCAACGAATGCGACAACGCATGCGGGTCGGCCATGCCAATATCTTCTGATGCGAACCGGGTCAAACGACGCAAGATAAAGGCTGGATCCTCACCGCCCACCAACATGCGCGCGAGCCAATATAGCGCCGCGTCGACATCGGAGCCACGCAACGATTTGTGCAGGGCGCTGATCAGATTGAAGTGCTCTTCCTTGTTCTTGTCGTAGACCGGCGCCCGGCGCTGGACGGTTGCCGCGACACCCGCCGCATCAAGAAGAGGCTCGGCGGGCACCCGAAAAAGTTCCTCTACAAGATTGAGTAAAAACCGCCCGTCACCATCGGCCATGGCCTTGACCGCCACGCGACCGCTCTCTTCCAGTGGGAGTGCGCGGGCTTCCAATTCCTCGGATCGGCACAGCAATTGTTCCAGCGCCGCGTCATCGAGCCGGCGCAAAACGAACACCTGACACCGGGACAGGAGCGCGGCGTTGAGCTCGAAGGACGGGTTCTCGGTCGTGGCGCCGACCAGCACCACGGTGCCATCTTCAACATAAGGTAGGAAGCCATCCTGTTGGGCCCGATTGAAACGATGAACCTCATCGATGAACAACAGCGTGCCCTGGCCCATGCTACGACGCTCGCGCGCGCTATTGAAAACCTTGCGTAGATCCGCGACGCCGGAAAATACCGCCGAAAGAGGCTCAAATGCGTGACCCACCTTATCCGCCAAGAGCCGCGCCAGGGTCGTCTTGCCGCATCCAGGCGGCCCCCAGAGCACCATCGAGGCCACTCGTCCCTGCTCTAACATCCGGCCGATCGGCGCCTCCGGAGCCAGCACATGGTCCTGGCCCACGACGTCCTCAAGCTTGGCCGGACGCAATCGGTCCGCGAGCGGCCGTGATCCTTGTGTCTCGAACAGACCAACCACGGCTAACCCTTGATTTCCCGGCGCAGGATCTTTCCATCCCGGCGAATGGCGATCTTCCAGCTCTTGCTCGCTCTACGGACCGCCTGCTTAAGGTCTTTCACCGTCTCAATGTCTCGCCTGTTGACCTTGAGCACGATATCACCAGAGGCTAGACGCAACCGCTCCGCGATTCCTCCACGACGCACGCCCACCAACACGACACCACGCGCAAACTCGTCAAACCCGTTCTCAATCGCGAATGCGGGAGAAAGATTGGCCACCCGCGTGCCACCGAACGGATGTCGCCCATCCAGATCACTCACGTCGGGCTCAGGCTTGGCGAGCGGTTCGAGCAGTGCGAGATCAAGGTCCAGCCGTCGCCCTTTCCGGATCACCTTGGCCTTGGTGGTCTCGCCCAACGGGAGCGTCGCAACACGATATCGTAAAGCCTCATGGTCGTCGACAATTTTGCCGCCAATCGAGATCACCACATCGCCAGTCCTCAAACCGGCTTTGTCCGCCGGCCCACCGGGATAGACGTCATTGATGATCACACCGCTCGGGCGATCAAGCCCAAATTCAAACGCAAGGTCCGACGTCACGCTTTGACCAGACGCGCCAAGCCAAGGGCGCACAAGCTTTCCGCCACGCGCCGACCTCAGCACGGTCTTCACCATATTCGACGGAACCGCGAAGCCGATCCCCACCGACCCTCCGCCGCCTCCACGCTGAGTAGAGAAAATCGCCGTATTTACCCCGATCAACTTGCCGTCCATGGCAATCAACGCGCCTCCGGAATTTCCCGGGTTGATGGAGGCATCGGTCTGGATGAAGAAGCTGTAATCCGATATTCCAACCGCCGTGCGAGCCAAGGCGGAGACGATCCCACTGGTTACCGTCTGACCGACACCAAAGGGGTTACCGATCGCCAAAACCAAGTCGCCCACCTCTACACTGTCAGAATCACGCATCTCCACGAATGGAAGCTTCTCATCCCCCGTGTCGATCCGCAGAACCGCGAGATCGGTCCGATCGTCTTTCAGCAATACCTCGGCATCAAACTCGCGGCGATCCGAGAGCACCACCTTGACCTGTGTCGCGTTGGCGATTACGTGGTGGTTGGTAACGATGAGGCCGTCAGGGGCAAGGATAACGCCCGAACCCAAGGCTTTCTGGCTTCGTCGTCGCGGCTGTCCCTGGAATATTTCACCGAAAAACTGACGGAAAAATGGATCATTGAAAAGCGGTGAGACCCGCCGTTCCGTTACTTCAGATTTCGCAAAAATATTTACGACGGCCGGCCCCGTCTGCCGCACCAACGGCGCGAAGCTCAGTCGCATCTGTGCCTGAGATCGCGGGACTTCAGTCGTGGCGCCAACCGGGATTGGCATTGATCCGACCAAGCCCAGGAAGACCACCAACACCAGAAAGCAGCGGCTCACAACGGTACTGCTGGCGGACAAAACGGTCATCACTCTTCCACGGTTAAGAAACGAAGGGTGTCAGAAATCACGCCGACCCGGCTGGAGTGTCCGACTACACCGAACCCCAGGGATATTGCATGGGGAATTGGGAAATGTTTGCGCGGCCAACAAGGCCCCGTCGTAATAAGATCATCGAAAACGAGAGCGGCCGCCAATCCAGGAAAGGCGGCCGCGTCGTTAACTTTTGCTTCGCGCCACGATTTATCACGGCGAACCCCATCGATTAAATGACCGACGGCGTCATTCCGTCAACATCTTCCTCGACGCCAAGAACCGGACCGGAGTCCACGCCACGCGCGTCCTCATCCCGATCAATCAATTCAATAACCGCCATCGGCGCGCTATCGCCATAACGAAAACCAGCTTTAAGGACGCGCGTATAACCGCCCTTACGCTCCTTGTAACGATCGGCTAGCACGTCGAACAACTTTCGGGTCATGCCATCATCACGCAATTGTGCAAAAGCTTGACGTCGAGCGTGCAGCGACTCTTTTTTGCCTAGAGTAATCAACTTCTCCACTACCCGGCGCAAGTCTTTCGCCTTGGGCAACGTCGTTATGATTTGTTCATGCTTAATCAATGCATTCGCCATGTTCTTGAACATGGCTTTGCGATGGCTCGCGGTACGGTTAAAACGGCGTCCCGCCTTACGGTGGCGCATAGGGTCTACTCCTGATCTAAGTCCCGACAGCCCTGTCAGTACGGCTCTTCGAGCCGTTTGGCCAATTCTTCGATATTGTCCGGAGGCCAGTTCGTGATCTCCATGCCGAGCGACAAACCCATTGTGGACAGCACTTCCTTAATCTCGTTCAAGCTCTTGCGACCAAAGTTCGGTGTTCGCAACATTTCCGGTTCGCTCTTTTGAACCAGATCGCCGATATAGACGATGTTGTCGTTTTTCAAGCAGTTCGCCGACCGTACGGAAAGTTCCAACTCGTCGACCTTGCGAAGAAGGTTCTTGTTGAACGGCAATTCCGCAGCCACGTCCGACTCAACAGCGTGACTCGGTTCTTCAAAATTAATGAATAACTGGAACTGGTCCTGGAGAATACGTGCGGCATAGGCCACAGCGTCCTCCGGGGTCATCGAGCCGTTAGTCTCAAGAGTCATGGACAACCGATCGTAGTCGGTAACCTGTCCGACGCGCGTGTTGTCGACTTTGTAGGTTACCTGACGAACCGGACTAAAAACTGCGTCGACTGGAATGAGGCCAATCGGCGCGTCCTCCGGTCGGTTTACGCTTGCGGGAACATATCCTTTACCGGCCTCAACCGTGAACTCCATAGTCAAGGTCGCACCCTTATCGAGCGCGCAAAGTACCAAACCCGGATTCATGATTTCAATATCGGGCCCGGTCTCAATCATACCGGCGGTTACCTCGCCCGGCCCATCAGCCTTCAGTCGAATCTTCTTCGGACCGTCTCCATGCATCCGCAAAGCGATCAACTTTATGTTGAGCACCATGTCCGTGACATCCTCTCGGACGCCAGGAATCGAGGAGAACTCATGCAAAACGCCATCGATCTGCACCGATGTGACCGCCGCGCCCTGTAAGGAAGACAACAAGATACGGCGCAACGCGTTCCCTAGTGTCAAACCATAGCCCCGTTCCAACGGTTCCGCGACGACCGTCGCGGTCCTCACCGGGTCGATCCCGGGCTGAATGTCGAGCTTGTTAGGCTTGATTAATGCTTGCCAGTTTTTTTGAATTACCACAGCGACCTCGTCAAGATGGAGACCAGCAGGTCTCGCCACCCTCAGGTTTCGGGGCGGCCGACTGTCGGCCATCCCATTATCGCGACCCCATGCCGATCAACCGGCAAGGGGCATAACCACTAGACCCGACGACGTTTCGGCGGCCGACAGCCATTGTGGGGAATCGGTGTCACATCGCGGATTGACGTTACGTTGAATCCCACGGCCTGAAGCGCGCGCAAAGCCGACTCGCGTCCCGACCCCGGTCCACTCACCTCGATCTCCAACGTCTTCATACCGTGTTCAGAAGCTTTCTTACCAGCATCCTCGGCAGCAACCTGCGCGGCATAGGGTGTCGATTTCCGCGACCCCTTGAAGCCCATGGTTCCGGCCGAAGACCAGGCAATTGCATTACCCTGTGCATCGGTGATCGTAATCATGGTGTTGTTAAACGTCGCGCTCACGTGAGCGACGCCCGAAATAATATTTTTACGTTCGCGTTTTTTTACACGAGTCTGGGACGGTTGTTTTGCCATGATCTCTTGTCGCTCCGCTGGGCCAAGGCCCGCTCGTTATTTCTTTTTACCTGCAATCGGCCTGGCCGGGCCTTTACGGGTCCGGGCATTGGTATGGGTGCGCTGTCCATGAACCGGCAACCCCTTACGGTGACGCAGTCCACGATAACAACCAAGATCCATAAGCCTTTTGATATCCATGGCCGTTTTGCGGCGGAGATCGCCTTCCACCATGACGTCTTTGTCGATCGCCTCACGTAACCTCGACAACTCGTCTTCCATCAACTCATGAACCCGCCGCTCCCGCGGGATACTGAGTTTTTGACAAAGATCCGTCGCCGTCGTCCGGCCTATTCCGAAGATATAGGTCAGTGCGATTTCGACGCGTTTTTGCGTCGGGATATTGACGCCAGCTATACGTGCCACGCCTGGAACTCCTCTGTATTTGCGCGAAAAAACCCGCTCGACCACCCTTCGTCACGAAGACCGGAGGTCAAAGGATTATCATGCGCACAATTTAAAACGGCCCCACCTTGACCGAGGCGCCGGATTATACGGATGTTCGCTTCCAAGTCAACTTGATTACCCATACCGTTGCCCGGGTCAGTTGCTTAGAATGGATTCGAGTTGCCCGGAAACCTCGTCGATGCTCACCATTCCGTCTACGGACCTCAAAACACCCGTCGATTCGTAGTGGGGAATGATGGGTGCAGTCTGCTCATGATAGACACTAAGACGATTACGAAGCGTCTCTTCGTTGTCATCGGCGCGTCGCTCCGAGTCCGGCGTCTCCGCAGCTCGCGTCCGAATTCTCTCAAATAGTATTTTCTCATCCACAGCTAATTCAACGACGTGATCGATCTTTAAACCTTTTACAGCCAACATCGAGTCCAAAGCTTCAGCCTGGGGCACCGTACGAGGAAAGCCGTCCAGGATGAAACCCCGGGCACAATCCGGTTGATCAACCCGTTCTGAAATCATGGCTACCAC
>JAPKDN010000160.1 GCA_028822575.1 Alphaproteobacteria bacterium
TGCGGCTAGGGATCTCTGGGAGATTGGGCCGAATGTTGAGATTACTCTCGAGGCTAATCCAACTTCGGTCGAGGCCGGACGGCTTCGTGGCTTTCGCGATGCTGGCGTCAACCGCGCCTCCCTCGGGGTTCAGGCATTGAGCGATGTGGCGCTGCGGTTCCTTGGGCGTAATCATAGCGCTCGGGAAGCTATTGCCGCCGTGGAGCTTGCCCATGACTGTTTCGATCGAGTCTCCTTTGATCTGATCTATGCTAGGCCGGATCAAAGCGTGGCTGATTGGACGCGGGAATTGGCGGAGGCTCTTGAGTTGGCTGGAGAGCATCTATCGCTTTATCAATTGACTATCGAGCCGGGCACCGCCTTTCATTCTCTTCACCGGCGCGGCGCGTTCACGATCCCCGATGACAACATGGGCGGTGCGCTGTACGAAGCAACAAACGATCTCCTCGAACAATCTGGTCGACCCGCCTACGAGATATCTAACCATGCGAGGCCCGGCGCCGAATGCCGGCATAATCTCGTGTATTGGCGGGCCGAGGAATATCTGGGCATTGGACCGGGCGCGCATGGGCGATTGCACGACCACCAAGACCGGTGTCATGCGGTTCGCACCCATCGAGCCCCCCAGGTCTGGCTTGAACGGGTCGAGCGGGACGGCCACGGGGTGATCGAGGAAACCCCCATTGAACCAGACGAACGGCTCATCGAAATTTTGATGATGGGGCTGAGGCTGCAAGAAGGCGTGCGCCTGGTCCGGCTTGCTCGCGAAACCGGTCGTTCGTTGGAGGGAACCTTCAACCCCACGGTCCTCAGCGATCTGATCGAAGAGAAATATTTAGAGATTACCGACACGGCAATCCGAGCAACCGCCTCTGGTCGACAACGCTTGAATGCCGTACTTGCGGCGCTTCTTGACGCCCGGTTATAAGTACCTCGCCGCTTGGCAGGCTGGCTTCTAGAACTGTAAATTCGTGAAGCTTGTTGGCGCGGGGTCGATAACCTGAATCCCTGATTCTCGCACTTCCATGATGGCCAAGCCTCGTTGGTTGGTTCCGTCGGTCAATAAACGAAAAATCCCGTCTACACCCACGAAGCCATTAGCGTCGGTCAGAGCCGCAGGTGAATAGTTGGCCCCATTTTCCCCGTATGTGAGCGCGACCGCGAGGAGCATCGCATCATACCCCAACGACGCGAGCCGAGGTGGTCGTCGGGTGAATGCACGTTCGAACTTTTCCTCGAATATCAGTCGTGATTCATGTGCTGGCGCGGCATACCAGCCGCCAAATAACGCCGGCTCGACCTCAAGCCCGCGAGCCTCGTCCCACAACGCAGTTCCCAGGAAACGGATGCGCGCCGGGTCGACGTCGTAATAGGCAAGTAATGGCGCTATACCCCGCAATTCAGCACTGCCCGCGGGCAATAGAACCGAATCAAAGGGTGGATCTCCGAGGGTTTCCAGACCGCTGAGCCGGCTCAAGGCCTGTCTCGAAATCTGATCGGGTTTTCCCGACAAAAGTCTTTTTTGTGTCGCCAACAAGGATTTTCTTGAATCATAGTCAGCGAATTCACGAACAAGAGTCGGTAGTTCCTTATCGTTGGGATTGTAATAGGTCGCCCGGACGACGCTTACACCAGTTTGCTCTGTCGCTATTCGCGCGGAGGCGACAACGAGTTCACCAAAGCCCGAAGACGGCACTAATGCTCCGATCCGGGAGTGCCCAGCCGCCATCGCGTATCGGACAATCCGTCGAACCTGTTGATCCGGGAGAAAGCCAAAGACATAGACGCCATTGCCCGCGATATCGCGATTATTAGAGAAGCTGACAACACTCACGCCAGCCGCCGCCGCTACTGGCCGTACGACCTCGGCGGACGTGCCGTAAAGCGGCCCCAGGATCAGCCGGGCACCTTCGGTCACCGCCAGTCGCGCGGCATCCTCGGCGCCGGCTCTAGTCCCCTGAGTATCGAAAATCAGCAGCTCGAGATCATCTCCGGAGGTCTCGAACAACGCCATCTGCGCCGCATCAAGCAACGCGCGACCAATTGCCGCGCCTCGACCGGACAATGGAAGGAGCAACGCCACCCGTCGTTCAACGACTTCCAGACCCCGGGGGTCGGGACTCGTATTGGGGTTCACCAAATTTAATTTCCCTGGTGTCGCCGCCATCGCCGTCGAGGTGCCCGTGACGTTAGACCAAAGACCGGTCGGTTTTACTTTGAGCGACGGGGCGAGAACCGCCGTTGGCGCCGGAGCGGAATTCGCAGCTCGTTGCGCCACGGCTGGCTTCAAACCGTCGTTGGGCCCACCCCCTGGCGTGGTCTGACAGCCCCATGCCAAGGATAGGCAAGCCATGACAAACCCAAAGCGCATGATGTTTCCAGCGAGTCCGCAGACCAAAGTGATCCTCCCGATTTCCTTGCGGCGCGACGCCACGCCGGCTTAGATGGCTAATGAAGCTGAAGTGATCAGTAAACCGCATCAAGATGGCAAGAGTTTGGCGAACCGACAATGACAATCGCGAAGATGTTGACAGTGTATCACCCGCTCAGATTTTTCCACTCCCACCCCAATCGCGCAATAGCCGTGCCTTATCGAAGCGTCGCGGATGACATGGGGTCGCTCCGGACGCGTTCGCGCCTATTACCTCGGCCGCTTCGCGGAACATCTGTATAAATAGATTCTACGCCTTAAGAGTTATCGAATTATTGAGGCCGGATACCGGACCAAGGTCGGAGAAATTGATATAGTAGCGACGCGTGGTGGCTGACTAGTGGCTGTGGAGGTTAAAGTCAGGACGGCGCACGATACAGTCATTGAAGCCGTTGGTCGGCGTCAACGCAGAAAGATCGAAAGAGCTTTGGAATGGAATCTATGACGAAACCCCTGGCCTGGCCTGGCCTGGGCTCGGTTGACATATTCGCCGTGGCGCCGCGGCGGTTTCGACCCCATACCGAAAATGCGTGGCGCAGTAATGCGTAATAATGGGACTGACGGGTTTGCTGACGCTAGTCTCACCAGAGGCCTTGAGGAGCGATTGAATGACCGTTGATCACCGAAGAGTGGCCCACGGAGTCACCATGATTCCCGTAGCCCTTGTCTTGGCTCGCGCGGCCACGTTTGTCGCCATGACGGGGTTGGTGGCCTGTGGTCCAACCGGCGTTATCGTCGGTGCCGGTGCGACCGTCGTGACGGCGAGCCAGACCGACAAAGGCATCCAAGGGACCGCGACGGATTTACGTATTCGCACCGAAATCAATCACTACCTTTTCCAAAAGGACGTCGATTTGTTCAGTTCGGTAGCTTTGTTGGTGGAAAATGGTCGAGTTCTTCTGACCGGCGCGGTGGAGACGCCCGATAGCCGCATCCAAGCGACCCGGCTAGCCTGGCAGGCGCAAGGCGTACGCGAGATCATTAATGAAATCCAGGTTCGCGATAGCGCGAGCCTTACTGACCGGGCACGGGACATCGTAATCAACAAACTTCTCCAGGGCACGCTGTTGCTCGATAACGACGTCAAATCAATCAACTACTCTTCGGATACGGTGAACGGCATTGTCTACCTGTTTGGGGTAGCCAAGGCCCAAGCCGAACTGGATAGAGTGATAAACCATGCCCGCAACATTGAATATGTCACGAACGTCGTGAGTTATGTGACCCTGTTGGAGCCTTGATGCCGGACCAACCCTCCTCCAACGGACCCAGCGAGAAAAATTTGGATCCCGAGGAAGTCTTGCACGCGGCCGCACGATTCGGCGACGCGCCCTTGGACATCGCCGAAGTCGCGCTCGCCTTCGCTGCCCTGGATCGACCCGGCGTCCTGACGGACCGATATCGCCAGGAACTCCAGGCCATGTCCGACGCCGTCACTGACCGTCTCGCGGCTGTCGTGGACGACAGTTCGGCAGAGCAACGAGCTGCCTGCGTTTCCCAGGTTCTAGGCGAGAATCTCTCTTTCAAAGGCGATAGTGCAACCTATGATGACCCACGGAACGCCAACCTCATGCACGTGATCGATCGCCGAAAAGGGCTGCCGGTGGCACTTGGGATTCTCTATATCCACACGGCGCGTTGCCAAGGATGGTGGGTGGAAGGCCTCAATTTTCCAAATCATTTCCTGATTCGCATTCGGCTGGACGGAAGTCAGGTCATCCTTGATCCCTTTCATCAGGGTCGAGTGATGGACGCCCCAGCGCTTCGCGGGCTAATAAGAGACATGAGCAATGGCAAGACCGAGCTGACACCGGCGGCTACGCAAGCGGTCCCAGACCGTCAGGTACTTCTTCGGTTGCAAAACAACATCAAACTTCGGCTATACCAGAGTGCGGGATTCACCAGAGCTCTGGCCGTCTTGGAGCGGATGCGGATCCTGGCCCCCGATTTGATCGATTTGCAACGCGAAGCGGGAATGGTCAACGCCCGGATAGGCAACCTTGGAGCGGCCATAACCCTATTGAGAGGTTATCTGGAATACCCTGAGGCGAGCGCCGCCTCTCGACATGAAACGGCGCGTGTTCTTCGAGATCTCGAGAAACGTTTGAACTGACACGTCGCATAAGCAAGTCAAGATTCGCCTATGCGATCCGGATCTTGCAACACCACGACGTCCCGCGCATGATCCTGACGCATTCCCGGGGACAGATAACCACTCCGACCGGCATTTACTAAAGCGCATTCCAAATCAGTCTCTGGAGCAAGATCAAATGGGCCTCACAGTCGCCATTCAAATGGATCCGATTGAACCTGTCGACATCGATGGCGATAGCAGTTTCGCCCTGGCGCTGGAAGCCCAGAATCGCGGCTATGACTTGTTGCACTATTTACCGCAGCATTTGTCGTTCAAGGATCGCAAGGTAACGGCGAAGGCGCGTCCCCTATCGGTCCGCCGCGTAAAGGGTGATCATTTCACCCTAGGAGAAACGGCGGTCGTGGATCTCGCCAGCGACATAGACGTGGTGCTGATGCGCCAGGACCCGCCGTTCGACATGTCCTATATCACCGCCACCCATGTGCTTGAGCATGTTCATCCGAAGACCCTGGTGGTCAACGACCCTAGCCATGTGCGCAACGCGCCGGAGAAACTCTTCGTCACTCATTTCGATGGGTTGATGCCGCCGACCTTGATTACCAATGATAGCGCTGAAGTCTACGCTTTCAGGGATGAACACAAGGATATCATTGTCAAGCCTCTGTTCGGCAACGGCGGCGCTGGTGTGTTTCATATCAAGCCCGGCGATGAAAACCTGAGCTCCTTGCTTGAAATGTTTACTAGTTTCTATCGTGAACCGATTATAGCACAACGCTATCTACCCGAAGTACGTCAGGGTGACAAGCGGGTGATCCTGGTCGACGGCAGGGCGGTGGGCGCGATCAATCGTGTACCCGCCGAGGGCGAGGCACGCTCAAACATGCATGTCGGCGGCACGCCATTGAAATGCGAAATGACAAAGCGGGACCTTGAAATCTGTGAGGCAATTGGACCCGCGCTCAAGGAACGCGGGTTAATTTTCGTCGGGATTGATGTTATTGGCAACTATTTGACCGAAATAAACGTAACGTCGCCGACGGGCATTCAAGAACTTGGGCGGTTCGACGATATCAATGTCGAGGCGATGATCTGGGACGCGATCGAATCCCGGCTTTGAGATATCGTGGGCATTTCCAATCCCTCGGGACCGGCGCTTGCCTGCCGATGTTTTTTGATTGAAAAATTGGCTTAGTTTCTTCAATCCTAGCGGTGCGCTAACGGCCTGTCGTTCGCTGTAAGAGCTGCAAAAGTGTGCCATGCCAGGTTTGGGAAAAAGCGCAAACCGGCGTGGCACTCTAAAGCCGGGATGGGGATGCGTTGCTTGGCGGCGCCCCAATCCAGTTTCTCTTCATGACAAACCCGACCGCCTCTAGGCTATTCGGGTGGCCGATGGCTAACGACCGTCCAATATCCGCTTGGGATCATATGTGGCTCGTTCGCGTGCGGCAGTTGCGCCGTGTTTCGTTCGAGTAAGGGGTCGGTCGCGGCGTGGACCGCCTTGATGTCGGGGAACTTGACCAGCCTTCGGATGGTGCGTTCAAGCTGGGCTCATGGCCCACGATTTATCGCGCCCATCTGCGGTGTGACATTTGAGAGAAGATTAGTTACCCTCAAACAACTGCCGCCTACGAAGCTTGCCAGAGGCGTTTAATAGACCCGGTCGACGCCAATTTTGTTATGAATGTCCTTAAAATCATCGGGTTCTAGCGTTTCTATCTCCGGCTCCGGGAAGTTGAAATTTGTACGCCAGACCGATTGTCGCCGCAGGCTGAAATCCGCTGGTGTAAAGACATAGGCCACCCAATAAACGAATTTCGTGATGCCGTTATAACTTAGGGTACAGCTGCGACGACGGATAACACGATTGTCCGAAGCCGCGCCTTCCGGGCATCCGGCCAAACAAAGCGGATAAACGTCGGCACCAATAGAGCAAACATCAAAGCTGCCAGACGGCCATCACTTGCGCGCGCACCCCACACAGCAGCATCACGACGAAACTCAACGTCGCAAGGAAGACCTTCCGACGCCGCCAGACCGCCACCCGTTGCTCCACGTGTGGATAGTGCATGGAAGTCTAAGTGACATATTATTTTTTTAAAAAATAATAACGTTATTAGAATTACTTCTAATCAACATGCTAGAAAATTCTCTTGGCATGATTTTGTCGGATCAGACATTACCCCCGGTACGCCAGGGCTTCCGCTATATGACATCGGCGAACAGTTTTGGCACCTTCCAAATCGGCAACGGTAAGCGTGACGCGAAACACCCGGTGGTATCCACGCGTGGTTAGTTTTAAATGTTTTGCCGAGATTTTCTGCAACTGCCGCCCCGCTTCGAAGGGTGCAGCGATGGCTTCCAATATTTCCTCGTCGGTCTCCACGTTACTTCGCGGTCCTGTCTTGATGCCATTCGTCTCAAGCTGGCGCAACTGACAGTCTCTTGCTTTCACGACGCGCAGCGTGACATGCGGGTTGCCTTCTGGCGGCAAGGGCGGGTTGGCGGCACTCGCCGCTGGAACCTCGATCAACAGGTCAAATCAGTCCAGAAGAGGTCCCTACACGCTGGCGCTGGTTCAGGCCACGTTCCCAGTCGGTGAGACGTTAGAGATCTGTTGGCAGGATGAGGCTTGGGTTGGTCAGAAGAACAAGATAACCCAGCCATCGGCGCCCAGGGATCAACGCACCAAGTCGGCATTCATATTCGGCGCCATCTGTCCCACCTGCGGCACTGGCGCGGCCGTGGTCATGC
>JAPKDN010000161.1 GCA_028822575.1 Alphaproteobacteria bacterium
GCGCGTCCACAGGATCTCGAGAGTGATGGGATCAATAGTGATTGTTGGGGTTTTTGAGGTGCTGCTCATGACTTGTCCTCCAGGGCGACATGCACGGTGCCCGAGGCGAGGATGGAGACCGTCGAGGGGTAGGCGACGATCAGGGTGGATTCCGGTTCGGTCAGGACCAAGGGGCCGGCCAAAGTGGTTCCCGGCGCGACCCGGGCGCGGTCATAAACCGGCACCGTGGCATAGGCCTTGGATGTAGGCAGATACATCTGCCGTTCGCCTGTTGGACCGCTTGTTTGCTCCTTGGCGTAGGTGTTGGCTAGCGCGTATTGGCGGACGGTGTTTTCGGACCCCCCGGCGAGCCGCCAAGTGACGACCTCGGCCACGCCGCCAGGCACGGTGCGGCCGTAAAGGCGACTATACTCCACCTCGAAAATGGTGACGGCGCCGGCGGGATCGATCTTGGACAGGGTGGGTTCGGCAAGCACCACTTCTACCCGGTCGCCCTGGCCGTGATAGCGGACCTCCGCGGCCAACCGCCATCGGATATCGTTCGCCGCCAAGCCGGTGCCAGCAAGTTCTTTGGTGATGCCTGCAGTGGCCGCCTCGATGCGGGCGTTAAGGCCGCCGGCATCCATGTCCGCCAGGCGCTCCACCCGGCTCCAAGACCGATCAGCGCGCGCCGGGGCGGCGAGGAAACCCAGACAAGAGCCGACACCGGAAGCAATTGGGCTCATGATCTCGGAAATTCTGAGCCGTCGCGCGACATCAATGCCGTGGACCGGACCAGCGCCTCCGGTCGCCACCATGGTGAATCGGCGGGCATCCAGCCCTTGCTCGGCGATATGGGTGCGGGCGGCTCCGGCCATGTTTTCGTTGACGATATCGTGGATACCCCAGGCGGTTTCCTCGACACCGAGGCCTAGACGCTCTCCCATGCGAGCAAGCGCGGCGCGGGCGGCGTCGACGTCAAGTCGCATGGTGCCACCTAGGAAGTTCTCTGGATCGAGATAGCCAAGGACCACATCTGCGTCGGTAACGGTCGCCTCGAGCCCGCCTTGTCCATAGCAGGCTGGACCGGGTTCCGCGCCGGCGCTTTGCGGGCCGACCTGCATCAGGCCGAGCTGGTTCAACCGGGCGAGTGAGCCGCCGCCCGCGCCGATCTCGATCAGATCGATGCTCGGCGCCACCGCCGGCAACCCGCTGCCGCGCTTGAAACGCTGAACCCGACCGAATTCGAAGACATGGGTGACGTTGGGTTTGCCGTCGATGGCGATGCCTGCCTTGGCCGTCGTGCCGCCCATATCAAAGGCGAGGACATGGGTGACATCCTCGACCAACCCGCAATTGACGCCCGAGAGCACCCCGCCCGCGGGGCCGGATTCAAGGATCCGGATGGGTGCCTTGGCCGCGATCTCTGCCTTGGTGAAGGCACCGTTCGACAACATGATATCGATGGTGCCGTCGACACCAAGATCTCGAAGACGCTCGCGTAGGGTCGCCAGATAGGTTTCGATCAGGGGTTGGACATAGGCGTTGGCCACCGCCGTGGACATCCGCTCATATTCGCCAATCTCGGCGGCGATCTCGCTTGAGACGGAGACCGGCAGGCCCGGAGCGGCGGCGGCGAGCGCATCTGCCACGCCTTGTTCATGGCGACCATCGACCGCGGCGTGCAGCAGGCAAACCGCGACGGACCCGTATCCACCGCTTGCTATTCCAGCGACCGCCGCCTTGATATCGTCGCTATTGAGCGCTGACCATTCCTCACCCCTGGGGCCGAGCCGCCCTCGAACCGCGAAGCGCGCTTCTAGAGGCACCAGCGGTTCCGGGTACTCAATGTTCAAGTCATAGATGTCATAGCGAAGCTCGCGCCGCATATCGAGGGCGTCCAACGTCCCCTCGCTCACGATCAGGGCGGTTGGAACGCCTCGACGCTCCAGCAAGGTGTTGGTCACCAGCGTGGTTCCATGCACAACCCGGCCGATCGGGCCCTTGAAGCCGCTCCCAGCCGCCGCGGCTTGGCGAACCAGGGACTCGGCCACCGCCGCGATGCCGTCACCCGGGTCCGTCGGCGTGGTCAACGCCTTGGCCACCAAGATCTGGTTGCTGTCGGTATCCAGCAGAATTCCGTCCGTGAAAGTGCCACCGACATCCAGGGCGATTTGGTAACTCATGGTTAAAGCTCCGAGAGGGGCGCCGAGGGGGCGGGACCGATAATCTGCCTGGTGGTGTGACGGGCGGGACGCGAGATGACTAGAATGCGATCTCCACGTGCCAATGAAAACCCCGGAGCGCATAAATGACCGAGGAATCCAACCCTTACGGCTTCAATGACGACGAACTGGCCGATCAGCCGACGGTTTATAAGGACGGTCTGTTCGCGGGCCAGGTCGCGTTGGTTTCGGGCGGGGGCACGGGGCTCGGACTGGCCGTGGCGGGGTTATTCGCGAGGCTGGGCGGAAAACTGGTCATTTGTGGGCGCAACCAGTCAAAGCTCGACGCGGCGTTGCCCTTCTTTGAGCGATACGGCACGGAGGTCATGACCCATGCCATGACCATCCGCGATGATGAGGAGGTCGATGGCCTATTCGACGCGGTCTACGACCGGTTTGGCAAGCTCGATGTGCTGGTCAACAACGCCGGGGGGCAGTTTCCGCAGGCCGCGATCGACTTCGCGCCCAAGGGCTGGCGCGCGGTCATCGACACCAACTTGAACGGTTCCTGGTACATGATGCAGAGCGCCGCCAAGCGCTGGCGCGATACCGGGGCCGAGGGCAGTATCATCAACATCGTCGCCGATATCTGGCGCGGCATGCCGGGCATCGCCCACACGGCGGCGGCGCGGGCGGGTGTCATTTATCTCTCCAAAACGGTTGCCATCGAGTGGGCGCCGCTGAAAATCCGAGTGAATTGCGTGGCGCCGGGTTGTTGCGAGACCCATGCCTTCGCCATCTATCCGCCCGAGGGCGCCGCGACATTCAAGGAATCCAACCCGATGCTACGCGCGGGCGACGCCATGGATATCGCCGAAAGTTGTGCGTATCTGGCGGCCTCATCCGGCAAGTTCATCACCGGAGAAGTCATCACCGTCGATGGCGGCCAACAGCTTTGGGGCGATCCTTGGGCGATAGGGCGACCGGACTATTTTAAGATCGGGTGAAGGCGCTAGCGTTGGTTGAACCAAGGTTTCGCAGAGATAGAAAAACCCCTTCAAGACGGTCCCTCTCGGGCCGGCAATCTTTGCTCGGATCTTACTTAAACCGCTGCTGATGAAAACAGCTCCGTCGCGCCAGCGGAAGCTGGTGCTCCTCCGCAACCCGGACCCTCTTGGCCGTGTTCCGAGCAATAGCCCCAGCTTTCGCTGGCGCGACGACTCACTTGGTGGGCGCCATGGTTAAAGTCACTTAACGTACAGCACGGCCTTGCCGTTGAATTTGCGGTCGAGCAGGTCTTGGGCCATGCGCCCCGACTCGCCCCAGGAAGCCTCGCGTTCGATCCCGCAATCGAGGCGACCGTCCGCCACCAGGCGTAGCAGCCGGGGAAGGTTGTCGCTGGGCGGCGTGATCTCGGCCTGGGAATAAAGATAGAATCCCATCACCTTGGCCTGGCCCGAGAACATGAAGGGGCGGACCTCTATCGCGATATCCGGCGCCGAGGTTATGCCGTAGCACACGCAAATCCCATCGGGCGCCAGGGCCTTGATCCCCGCTTCCAGGATCGGTCCGCTGACGCCATCGACAACCAGACGGTAGCTGCCCGGGTCACCAAGACCGGAACCGTCCGCGCTCACCACTGGCGTGCAGTTGCCCAATGCTTCGACGAAGGGGATTTGGTCGGCGCGGCGGACCTGAGCCACGGTCTCGGCGCCACCGATCAAGGCAAGTTGTGTCGCGAACATTCCGACACCACCGGTCACGCCGGTAATCAGTGCCTTGCGCCCAATCAGCGCCGTCGCGGCATCCACCGAATGCAGCGCCGTCAGACCAGCCACCGGGAGGGTCGCGGCTTGTGCATCGGTAACCGCGTCGGGGATCGCAGCGATATGCGTGGTTGGGATCGAGACCAATTCCGCCCATGCCTCCATCCGGGTTGAAAAGCCGACCACCCGCGTACCGGCGGAAGGTCCCGAGCCATCGGCGGCCACGATTTCGATCGTGCCGGCGAAATCCCAACCAATCTGTATCCCTGGCCCTTCGGCGTTACGAGCCCGCCCCAGTTCTCCCCGGTTCATCGAGAAGGCGGTAACACGTATCACGGCCTCGTTCGAAAAGGGTTGGCGAGGGGCGCCGGACGTGATCGCGATGACATGCTCGCCGCCAGGGGTGGCGGTGATGCGACGGATATCGTTGACGTTGGGCATGAGACCGCTCCTTGCGGGAAGCTCGTGTCGGGGGGCGAGGCGAGGGCTGATCTTATGCGGCTTTGACGCCGGTAATCCGCTTCAGAACCCCAGGGACGAAGTCATTGACCTGGACGCTCGCGAATCCCGCCGCCTTGAAATAGCTGATGCATTCGGCCAGAGAATGGGCCAACCCGGTGCTGTTGTGCAGGGTTTGCGCAAGGCCCCAGATCGCGGGGTCCGATGGACCGCTTCGATCGTCGTCAAGCGCCTCGCCGATCAGATGCATCTCGCCACCCGGCAAAAGTGCTTGATGTGCGCGGTCGACTACCGCGGCGATGGCTTCTCGACCGTACATCGGCAGATTGCTGGCCATGATGATGACGTCGGCGTCGGTTGGAAACGGATCGCTGTTGAAATCGGCGGCTTGAGCCTCGATCCGCTCGGACATGCCATGCTCGGCGATGAATTCCCGGGCGACTTCCGCCACCGCCGGCAGATCGAAGACCACGGCCGAGAGGTGGTCATGAGCCTTGCAAGCCTCGATGCAATACGCGCCGGACCCGCCGCCCAAATCGAGGAGTTTGCTACGCTTGGTCAAATCCACCTCACGTAGGAACAGCCGACCGGCGCCGCGACCAATACTGTAGGTCGCCCGATGATAGCGTCTTGCCTCGTCGACGGTAATGCCCTTGACGGTGTCATTGTCGAGCTTGGCCGGCTCCGGATTGCGCAGGAGCTCGGCGAGATTGCCCCAACTGGCCCAGTCGGGATGGGTGAAGAACATCCAGGCGCCGGCATAGGTGTCCTTTCCGTCGACCAGAAAACGATCGACGTCGGGGGCATTGCGCAATTTCTCGCCATCCCGCTCGATCAGGCCGAGGCCAAGAGAGGCGATGATGATCCGCTCGGCGTTCAAGGCCGAAATGCCGAGGGCGGCGGTAAGACGTTCCTCGGTATCGGCACCGGCATTGATCTTGGAGAATACCCCAAGCTCCACCGCCGCCAACAGCGCCCCCGATTCCCGGTAGGCTCGGGCGAGGCGTTGCAGGCGAACCGTGGTGGGACGAACAGGCTTGTCCGCCACGCGCTTATTTGCCTTTCCAGTTGGGCTTGCGCTTTTCCGAGAAAGCCAGCGGCCCCTCGATCATGTCTTCGCTGCCCCACAGGGTCTTGACGCTGTCATAGTTCATCTTCATGGCGTCCTGGACATCGGCGTATTCCAGACCCCGGCGCACCACGTCGAGGCTGGTGCGGATCGATACCGGCGAGCATTCCTCGATCTGGGCGGCGAAAGCCTTGGCGGCGTTAACGGCCTCGCCCTCGGCGACCAGTTCGGTGACGAACCCAAGCTCGTATCCCTCGGCCGCCGGGACATGCCGGGCGGTCAGGATCATGCCCATGGCGCGTTTCACCGGGATCGCGCGGGGCAGACGATGCAAGCCGCCGGCGAGCGCCGCAAGGCCGACCTTAGGCTCCGGCAGGGCGAATCGAGCGTTCTCGGCGGCGATGATCACATCACAGGCCAGCGCCAACTCGAAACCACCGCCCATGGCGACGCCATTGACCGCCGCGATCAGCGGCTTGGTGCGATCAAAACGCTCGGTGATGCCGCCAAAGCCGGTCTTCGGTTTGTCACGAACGCCGCCCTCGGCTTGCCAGCGCAGATCGTTGCCGGCGCTGAACGCCCGGTCGCCGGCGCCGGTCAGGATGCCGACCCAGAGGTCGGGATCGGCCTCGAATTCGTTGAAGATCGCGTCCAGCTCGAAATGCGCCGGGGAGTGCAGCGCGTTCATCCGCTCTGGACGATTGAGGGTGACGGTCAGGACATGACCGGTGCGTTCGGCGGTATAAAATTCGGGCATCACTTAGGTCCTTCTAGAGGTTCAGTCGGTGGTTCAGGCCGCTTGGCTGACTTGCCGGGGCCGATAGATCGAGGTGTGGTCGATATGGACGAGGCCGACACCGTCGCTTCGGGTGACCAGGACGTCGATATCCACGAAAAGGTGGCCTTTGTGCTCGTAATTACGGGTGACGCGCGCCCGTGCCGCCAGGGTGTCGCCGTATCGGGGCACGCCGAGGTTGCGCACCTTGCTGCCGACATGCATCCAGGGGCCGAGCTTGACGTTATGGGAGAGCGCGCGGTTCGCCAGCCTTAGAATCCAGCCGGGATGCACGATCTTTTCCTTGGCGTAGATATCCAGGCTATCGCGAACATCCAGAAGGTATTGCGCCTGCTCCGCCGGATCCTGGACCTGCTCGAACGTGCCGAGCACCATGCCGTCGGGTAGAGTCTCCGGCGCGGCGTCGGGCCGGGCGTCGAAATCAGGGAGCGCGGCGACGGCGAAACTGTTGGGTGAGGGAGCTGGAGTAGAGGTTCCCATGGAAGCGGTGCCGGTGGCGCACAGGATACCCTCGGACTCGACCTTGATTGCCAGGCCATCATTACCGGCGGGCTCCCCCGTGATCTGGGCTTGGCGGCCGTCATAAACCGGTTTCATCAACCGGCAGTCGGCGTTTCCGCTCTCCAGCCAATCGGGGCCGAAATGGCGGATGGCCGGGTTCATCATATAGGCATAGACCTCAACCCCCGGCACCAGCCCGCCTTGAAAGCCAAACTTCTGGGCCACGGCGTCGTCATGGATCTTGTTCTCCGAGGCCGCCGAAAGATTGAAGGCTTGCAGCTCATTTTTGATCACGGTGTCGCCGCTCATTCCATCGCTCCCAGTCATCTAGTGGCGCCCAGGCTAACCCCGTGGCTGCTCGGCGCAAGGGTTGATCGCAAGATAACAGGAGGATGGAAGCTTGCCGGTGGAAAGGACCCTTCGAGATGGCGCCAAGGGGCGCCTCCTCGGGGTGAGTCGGTTGGTAACGCCCTCGACTCATCCTGAGGAGCGAGCCGGCGAACGCCT
>JAPKDN010000162.1 GCA_028822575.1 Alphaproteobacteria bacterium
CCCGACGCCTCGCAAGATATTGCTTTATCGAATAGAGTTTCGAGTCGGACTCTTAGAGAGTACCTTGGAAGGCATCAGACCCCGCTTTCCTAATCCCCAGTGAGATATTGGTCCCGCAACGTGAATTTCTGAATCTTACTGGAACCCATAAAAGGAAACGCCGCGACCATGGTCCAGATGACAAGTGTTTTCTGAGGCGACAAATAGTCTTGGTAGTGGCGACGCAAATCTCACTCATAAAAGGCCATATTCTCCTCTCTAGGGACGGAGGTGGCGATGGTCTCACCCCATTTGTCGTCCGGTAATGCGATAACCGAGATGTCTGGGACGTCGGCGTGGTCCGGCACAACGTTTTCAATCCTTTCTGGAAAATGGTTCTCCCCCGCGAATGATCATTTCCTTCGCCCAACCTGTTACCCTGACATAGCCGAGTCGGTCCATGACACCAAGATCACCGGTATGGAGCACCCTCCGCGTCGATGGCGTCTAGGATGGTGGAGTGGTCGCCGATCATAGTATTAGGGCAGTGGGCACAAATTTCGCCGACCTCGCGATCCCGAAGACGCTATTATCCCGGACCCTGCGACCGAGAGAATATGATATTAACGTCGCGTGGGTGATCCGAGCCCTATGACCGCCACCAGTCGCGGCGGGTTTTAAAAATGACCCAAGGTATTCGACATCACGCCACCGCTCATGGCGCCAGATCGATGTTTTCTTCGGCGGCTTCTGATGCCGCAGCCGCTCTTGTCCTGGCGGCGCTTCTAATCGGCTTTTTAGTCGCTGACCTGCTTGATGACATTCTCGCCGAACGCCGCGAGTTTGCCTTCGAGATCATTCTGGAAGACCGTCACAGGCACCGCGATCCGGTCAACGCCGATGGCGGCGCGGGCCGCGACGGCGGCGACAGGGTTCTTACCTGATCCGGGCAGGGCGTCGGGGCATCCTGACATGACCTGGATTGTCGCTGGATCCCGGCCGACGTCCCGCGCTTCCTTGCGCATCGCTTTGATGACATCGGCGACGTCGAGAACTGCGCCCGTAGCGGGAAAGAAGCCGTCGCCAAGCTGACCGGCGCGGCGGATCGCGGCTTTCGAATGGCCGCCGACGATGATTGGCACGCGACCATTGATCGGTTTTGGATTGCAACTCATGCCTTTGAAAGAGGCGAACGCGCCTTGAAAGCTGGCATCATCCCCGTCCCATAACGCGCGCATGGCTTGAATATACTCGTCGACCCTGGCGCCCCGGCGCTCGAAAGGGATGCTTAGAGCATCAAATTCCTCACGCAACCATCCGACACCAATGCCTAGATCGAGGCGCCCGCCAGTGAGATGGTCGATGGTCGCCAAATGCTTGGCAAGCACCACGGGATTGCGTTGTGGCAGGATTAGGACGCCGGTGATTAGGCGCATTTTCTTCGTCAAAGCTCCAACATAGGTCAACCAGGCCAACGGGTCGGGCCACGCCGTGTCGATGCCACCGGGCAAGCGGCCGGACGTGTCGTACGGATACCGGGTGCCGTAGTTGGTGGGTATCACCACATGCTCGACGGCGATTACGGATTCGAAACCCGCTGCCTCGCCCACCTGGACGAGGCGCTTGGCATCCTCCGGGTTTGGGTATGCGAGATTTCCAAAATGCAGGGCGAATTTCATAGCCGCGCTCCGTTGGGTAAAGTTTTGCTTAAACATAAGGGGCGTCGGATGCACGACACATACATGGCGCACCCACACGCTATGAGCAAGCACTCCTCCCGCCCAGCGCTGAGGAGTGCTTCGAACCGGTATTCATCCGGAGCGTTGCCTGGGATGACGGGGCTAATGGGGGCGTCTATGTAAAATATCGCCACGCCGATTTTCATTAGACTCATCCAAGCTGATTATTATCACGAACCCTGGAACCAGGTCGGTTGACCGTCAATGCGGATGCGGTATGTGTGCTGATTTAACGGATTGATAACCGGTCTCTCGTTTTATCCATCCTCTTTGTCTGTTCCCCTGGTCGCCGGGTAATATTTGAACGAGCTAATCTCAATCTTTTGCAGGTCCTGCATCTCGACGGCGCCGTTGACCAAGTCATTGAGGTGGTTTTTTGAACAATGCGGGACCGGCGTGTGCACGGGTTTACTGGAGAAATAGTCTCACGGTGTTGCGAATTTTGCCCTGGAATTTGGAGGCCTTGTTGGCGCAATCCGAGCTCGAGAACCAGAGGGTGATTTCTGCCTCGGATTTGCAATCTAGTATGGTGCCTCCCGAATTTCGCCCGCTGGTTCTGACCCAAACCGAGTCGGGGAAAACGAGTGGAGCCGAGTATCCCGACATCTCCTGGATAAGTTCTTTATGCCGGAGGGTGAAAAACACGCTGATCAGGGACAGGTCGCTAATTCCAAGATCGAGTGTGAGGCGCATATTGAAGCTGAGGCCATCCTCGGTTTTCAAAAGGTGCACGACTTCAAAGATTAGCGCGACGACGAGTTTACAAAAACCATGATTGATATAGTTAGAAGGACGTACTGACTATTTAAATCGTAACGATATGACGGCGGAAAAATTCTGAGATGATCTAATTTTTGACTTTCTTTTTGCTGTTTTTTCCGCCTGAATTAACTACCCAATAATAATATTGGTAGAGTGTCAGAGTCTTACGATAGCTATCAGAGATTTTTACGGAAATGGTTAATCATGGTCCGGGCGTTGGCGATTTACACTGGCGCGACGGACAGAAAGCCGCTCGGTGATGTGCGGTTGCGCGCTTTCCAGGGGTGATTAAGGAATGTATTTTATTTCCACACGTGCATTTTGCCGTTGAGTACCGATATAGTCGAAAGAAATGGTGAGCGCTCGAACGAGGATGTCTGAATGCTTGCTGGGCGCTTCTAGAAATGGAGAGATTCGATGGCAATTAAATCGGTCAATACCAACGCCTCTGTTTTCTCTTCGTTGAGTAGTATTAAATCGAGCAATAGCAGGAACGCGACCACGCTGAACCGTGTCTCGACGGGGTTGAAGGTAACAGGCGCTCTGTCGGATGCATCGAATTTTGCGATTGGCCAAGGCCTTCGAGGCGAGTTGAAAGGGATCTCGGCGCTTACCCAAGGTTTGAACGCGACCGCCGGCGCCGCGTCGGTGGCGACTGCGGGCGCCACCGGCCTATCGAATTTGTCCTCGGACATTCAAGTAAAGCTGATCGAACTATCAAACTCGGGGAACACGCCGCAGCAATCGAGAATCCTTCAAAATGATCTCACTGCGTTGTTGGGTCAGGCTCAAGGTTTCGTCGACAACAGTTCGTTCAACGGCGCCAATCTGTTGGCGTCGGGATCCACGGACGTCAATACGATTGCCAATGATGCCGGTGGTACGGTCGTCGTCAGTGCTCAAGGAGCGGTTGGCGATGCCGTTACGGCACTGCAAGGCGCGATCGGCGGCAACCCTGAGAGTATATTGCAGAATGAATTCGCAGCCTTTGAATCGGCGCTGAATAACGCGCTGGGATCGCTTGGTGCCGACCAGCGGCAGATCAATAAGCAAAATGAGTCGCTGCAGGCGATCGCCGACGCGACCGAGGAAGGGCTTGGCAATATCGTTGACGCGGATCTTGGCCGCGAGTCCGCCCGGTTGGCGGCGCAAAGTGTGCAGTCGCAGCTTTCTATCCAAACTTTTAACATCGCCAACAACTCAACTAGTAGCTTGCTGGGCCTTTTCCGCTAACCGGATGTCTAGGGTCGGCGGTTACTTGGGGAGAGGGGCGGGGTCCGCGCCCAAAAAATTCCTGATCTTGTAGTCGAGCACGCACCAGACTGAGCATTCTGGTCCGGACCTAGTATAGGGCGCCGACATTTGCAGTCCAAGAAACAGGAACACAACGATCAGGAAGATAAACATTTTCAGTATTGGCCCAACGAATTCACGTAATCTTTTTTGCATCTCCGCCTCCCGTGTCAAAACGAGCCCGCCTCATTTGAGTGCCCGAGGACTCATGTGTCTGTCCAACGAAAAGCACACTGCGTTTAGCTCGCAAATACACGCCGGTATCCTGCCATCGTGCCGGCTTTCGGGTCAGTTAGAGAAAGTGGGTAGAACTTTGTCTGCGAAAATCCGCATCGCTTCATTGGTTTGCGGGGATAGCAGAATATAGCCAACTCCGCCGTCCTCGAGTTTTTGCAATCGGTCGATGATCTCGGTCGGTGACCCGATCAACACGCCCTGTTCCGTCGCCTTCACCAGATCGTCGTCGGAAACCATGCTTGAGTGTTGCTTGCCATCGGTGGACTGGCCATGGGCGTTCATGAAGGCAAGCTGGCGGATCCGCGCTGCGACGGCGGCTTCGCGTTCTGTTGGCGTTTCGGTGATATACAGCGCGCGCGCTACGGCGGCGCCCGACGGATCCCAAGCGCGACCGAATTCGGCCAGGGCCTTGCGGTATATGGTGAGGCGCTCAAGGGTCACGCTAAAGGTTTGGAACTGATCCAGCAGCAAATTGTAACCATCGTCGGCCGCGGCGCGGAGAGACTCCGGGCGTCCCGCAGCCATCCAGAACGGTGGATGGGGATCTTGCACTGTTATCGGTTCAACGACGATATCCTGGAAGCGCCAACGCTTGCCATGATGTGAGAAGGGGCCCTCGGTTGTCCAGGCGGCGCGGATCACCGCCATGGCCTCCTCGAACCGCTCGGAGGCTTCCTCGATCGGGATGCGAAACCCTTCGAATTCGGAGGAGCGATAACCCTTGCCGACCCCAAAATCAAAGCGCCCGCCGGACAATAGGTCCAAAGTCGCGGCCTGCTCGGCGATCAGGACGGGATTGTGCCAGGGCAGTACGACAACGGCCGTGCCGAGCCTGATTCGGCTGGTGCGCGCCGCCAGGAAGGTCAGTAGATTGAGCGAGGATGAGACTTGGCCCATGCCGGTGAAATGGTGCTCGACCACGAAATTGCTATGATAGCCTAGTTTCTCCGCGTCGATGACTGAGGCGATATAGCTCTCGTAGCTGTCGCGATAACCGGTTACGTCTCCGCTGGAGGCGCTTATCCCGCCGAACAAGCCAAATTTCATGACCCTGGTCCGTTCTGGCTAGTCATGCCTCCGCGATGATTGGGTTTCTTAGAGTCCCGATGCCACTGATATCGATCTCGCAAACGTCGCCCGGCTTCATGTTTTCGGCGCGCCCCTCGGTGCCCATCCAGACCATGTCCCCAGGATAGAGCGTGAAGTACTTGGACATTTCGCTAAGGTAATGAGCGACCCCGAAGATCATGCTGTTCGTCGGGAAGGTGATCACCTCGCGGTCATTTAGACGGACAGTGGTTACTAGGCTCTCTAGATCGACCTCGGTTTCGATCCACGGTCCCATCGGCGCGAACGTGTCGGTGTTCTTGGCTCGCCAAAGTGTGCGGTCGGCACGCTGCCAATGGCGCTCGCTCACATCATTGCCGATGGTGTAGCCAAAGACGCAATCCAGGGCCTCGGCCTCCGTGAGATTTTTGGCTTGCTTTCCGATGACTGCGACCAGTTCGGCCTCGTATTGGAATTCCTCGCCGGCGTCACATGGTTTCACTATGGCCGCGTCATGGGCGATTAGGGCGTTATTGGCGCGATAGCCGATATGGGCTTCGGTGGGAATATTAGGTTCCCGGCCATTGGCCTTGGCCACCTCGATCACGTGTTCGGCGTAGTTGAGGCCGGCTGCGTAGAAGGTTTTGGGCTCCAGCGGGATCAGAATCTTGGCGTCCGCCAAGGCGAGCGTCCTGCCGGTGCGGGCGCCATCATCAAACAGTCCACCCTCGATCAGATGGATTGTCTTACCTTCAACGATACCGTGAACCTGCGCCCCGTCGACTTCTATTCTTGCCACGCGCATGAAATTCCTGCTCCCCATCGGTACCAATATCGGCAACGAGTGTGTTGCGAGGACCGAGATCGGTCAAGCTGATGATGGAAATGGGCGCGGTGAGTCTTGAAAAGCTGTCGCTTTGCGGAGACGATGGGCACTCACACTGGGATGGAGGACCGATGTACGCACTCAAGGATTTTGGTAGTTTTCACGTCGGAGGTCGCATGGTCGAGGTGTCGGGCCAACCGACCGAAACTCTCTGGTTCAGCGCTCATATGCCGTATGAACATGATCCGAATGGCGAATTTCTGATCGAGCAGGTCTATGTCCAGTTCTACATCCCGGCCGAACAGAGGCATCCGTTGCCGTTGGTGCTGTTGCATGGTGGTGGTTTGACCGGTGCCTGTTGGGAGACCACCCCCGACGGCCGGCCCGGCTGGCTGCACAATTTCCTCGAACAGGGTTTCGCGGTCTATGTGATCGACAATGTCGAGCGAGGTCGCTCCGGGTTTTGCGCCATCGACGGCATCTGGGACGGCGTGCCGGTCACCCGGACCAAGGAGCAGGCCTGGGACTTGTTCCGTTTCGGCCGACGTGAGGATTACGTAGCCAACAAGCCCTTCCCTGGGCAGCAATTTCCCTTGCATTCTCTGGAAAATTTTCAACGTCAGTTTGTGCCCCGCTGGACCTCGACGTCGAAACCGCAGATGCGTGGTGTCGGCGCCGCGCTTCGGAAGATAGGCCCCTGCGTGATGGTCTGCCACAGCCAAGGTGGCTACATCGGCAGCAACGCTGCGGTCCAGAACGCCGATGTTATCAAAGGCTTCATCAGTGCCGAGGGTTCTGGCTGGCCAGAGGACGAGATGATCACCACCGAGACCGTCGGCGACCGAGCTTGGTTGCTCTTGCTCGGTGATTATATAAGTGCGTCTGAACGCTGGACCGTCGCCAAGGCGCAAACGGCGGGGTTTGGCGAGAAGGTTCGCGCGATGGGCGGCGTCGCAGAACTGGTGGAATTGCCAGATGTTGGGTTCCCGGGCGCCACGCATATGTTCATGATGGACGAACATTCGGCGGAGATCGCCGGCTGGGTAGGAGACTGGGTGCGGGCGAATTGTTGAGGGAAAGTCGCACTGAATAGCGTGAAGAGTAGCCTTGTCTCTGAAAATCGCTGACTGCTGGTTCGAGCGCCGTAAGACCGGTGTCGAAATTACCCTACAGGGGGCGTCTCATTTTATCCCTTTGATATGGTGCAAAATCCGGTATTTCCGTAGTTGGGATTGCGATCTGTTTATCGATACCGACCTGGGAGTCGTTGTGTGACGCGGCCGTTGATCTGATCGCCATGGGGATGAACGGCACAGGCGACAACAGGATTGTCGATCAGATCA
>JAPKDN010000163.1 GCA_028822575.1 Alphaproteobacteria bacterium
CCCGACTTTAGCCCGGGATGATCCCGCCATCCACGTTATAGGCCTGTCCGGTGATGTTGCGCGCGGCGGGCGATGCCAGGAAGACCACCATGGCGGCGATATCCTCCGGCTCATTGGGCCGGCCGAGCGGGATCATTCCCGCGCGCCGTTTGGTCATCTCCTCAACGCTGACGCCTTCTTGCTCGGCTCGTACGTTAAGATTGGCCTGGGAGAGCGCGGTATTGGTCACGCCTGGACAGACCGCGTTGACGTTGATGCCGTGGCGCGCCAACTGTTGGGCCGCCGTCTTGGTCAAACTGATGACGGCGCCCTTGCTGGCGGCATAGGCAGCGTTGGACGTACCGGAATAACCACGCCCGGCGATTGAGGCGATGTTAATGATCCGGCCGCCACACCCTCGCTTGATCATCGCCGCCGCCGCCGCCTGCAGGCAGAAGAACACGCCCTTGGCGTTGACCCGGTGGATACGATCCCAGTCGGCCTCGGTAATGTCCATGATGCTGGCGCGGCGAGTGATGCCGGCATTGTTAAGAATAATGTCGAGCTGGCCGTGAACCTCCACCGTCTTGTCGATCATCGCCTGAATGTCGGCGACATCGCCGCAATCCGCCGTCAGGGCGCTGGCTGAACCTCCGGTGTCGGTGATCGTCTTGGCCATCGCCTCGGCCGGCACACGGTCGATATCGGCAACGACAATGCGCGCGCCGGCATCGGCGAGGGCCTTGGCGGAGGCCGCGCCAATGCCGACACCACCGCCGGTCACCAACGCAATCTTGTCTTGCAGAATCATGATGACGCTCCTATCTCACCATCTCTATTGTGCGGCGCCTATTCGGCGGCCAATAGAGATGGTGTCGGCATAGGGACGTCGCAAATCTCGGCTAACGGCTTGCCGAAATGCTTTTCAATCATTGGAATCACTTTCGTCGAAAGCTGCTCGATAGAGTTCAACACCGCCGAGCTTGGCACATCACCAACCGCGAAATAGATATTCATGTGTCTGGGACCATAGAGCTCGATCTCCCAGCACAGACGCTCGGCGACCTGTTCGGCGTTGCCGACAACGATATTGTCGCGGACCTGGTCCAAACTTGGCTCGTTCGGAAAGGCCACCTCCGCGACCATATAGTCGTCGACCATGGTTTCCTTGCGATGCCGCAGCGACATAGCGATCCGCTTCTGGAACCGAGCACCATCGACATAGCGGTCCAGCACCGCCTGGTCGTCGCTGACACAGACGAAGCGGAGCACGCCAAGCGGGATCGAAGCCGGGTCCTTGCCTTCCTCGACATAGCATAGCTCGACCTGATCGCGCATCGCGCGGACCCGCTGGGGACTTTCGATGCCGCCGGAAATGAAGGGGATGAACCCATCACGGGCACAACGGCGGTGGCTGTTTGGGTCGGCCCCAGCGATCCAGATCGGCGGCCTCGGGGCCTGAACAGACTGAATATTGATCGCGGTCTGTAATTGTTTGAGCTTGTCGCCGTCATAGCTAAAATGCGGATGCCTGAGACCCTGGTCAATCATGTCGAGCATCTCGTTGAAAACCACCTTGTTCTCGGAGATGTCAGCGCCAAGCCGCTCGAACTCGTAATTCTGATAACCACTACCGACTCCGACATCGAGACGGCCGCCGGACAGGGCATCGATCAGCGCGATCTCGGCTATCACTCGAGCGGGTGCATGCAACGGCAGAATAAGGACCGCGCAGCCGACGCGGATATTCTTGGTGGTCGCAGCGACCTGATTGCAGAAGATCAGTGGCGAGGGGCAGAGGCTGTAATTGGAAAAATGATGCTCGGCGAACCAGGCTCGGCTGTATCCCAAATCTTCCGCCAGTTGCACATGCTCCAGCGCCTCGGCGATTACCTCCTGGGGTGGTTTTGAGCGGTCTCGATGCTGCAGCAGATTGAAAATACCAAAATCCATTAAAGCCTCCACTAACCCGCGCGCGCATCACGTCGCAGAAAGCGTACCGTGACAACCGTGACGCTCCAAACAATAGCGCCTGTTCACTCCAAGCGATCAGGTCCGGGATGCGGCAAAAGCGTAAAAATGCCCATAGGCCTTGCTGATCAAGTAGCCACACCAAGCCAATCGATCAGAAAATCTCTAGCTCGCCGCGATCGAGGTCAACTTGTCCATTAACGGCTCTATGTCGGGCGCGAATGCCGCGTGTCGGCGTAGACGTTGGAAATAGGCCATGGCTAACGGATACACCTTGGTCATCGCCGCTTCATCATAAACCGGCGCCACTCCGAGCCTACATAGTTTTTCGATATGCGCGCGTTCCCGGGAAATTTGAACGATTTCACAAACTACGCAGATATCGGCGATGCTCAAACTCTCGCCAACCAAGGTGGAACGGTCGGGATGCAGCGCCCGATTGATCCCGCTCAGGAATATATCCAAAGCCTTGGTGGTCTCTTCGCGGATCTCAGCGGTACAGTTTTCGCTGGAGAGCGACAAAAGGTGAATTTGGCTTTGCCGGGCAAAGACCAAGGCCACATCGAGGAAACTATCTATCCTGGACGCTTCATAAGGGCCATTGCCATAAAGTGGCGTATTCGTCTCGCCAACCCGCGCCACCATGCGCAGGATACTGTTGGACTCGAAGATACCAGTTACACCATCCGGGCTAAACGCCGCCGGAACCGTACCGAAGGGATGCGCGTCAAGAAACGCCTCGGTCTTGTGGAGTACCGCGTTGAAACCGGTGCGCGAGGGTCTTGCAAGGCCTTCATTGGCGCGGTCGGTGTCGGTCAGCGGCCGGGCATCGAAATCCCATAGCCAATCTGCCAATTTCCTTGGTTTGGTACCCCGCACATCCACCGTTACACCATTCAGGCGCGCGGCGATGGTTGCCTTCATGATCCGCGGGTTGGGGAGATAAGAGAAAATGCGCAGGTCTGACATCACGAGGTTCCGTTTCAAGCGTCGATAGACATGATCAGTAGGGATGGAGAATAGAACCCCAACCCACGCCGGGGCCAGACCATGCCGTTCAACGCCATCCACAATCACACAGAAGGTGATTACCTAGCGGCCCAACCGTTGGGGCTGACCCCGACAAACTGCGGGGTCATGATGCCCTTGGAACTTTAACGTCAACCTGGGAACTTCCTCATGGCGCTTTATGAACTGCGTACCTACACCGTCGTCGTCGGCAAGATGAACGACGTTGTCAGCCTTTATCACAAGGAAGGCTGGCCGGCCCTCGAGAAGCACGCGGCGAATTTATGTGGCTATCTCACCGGCGATATTGGCGCGATGAACACGCTGACTCATCTTTGGCGTTTTGAGGATGATGCGGATCGCCGGGCGCATTGGGCACGGGTCTTCGCCGATGACGATTTCATGGCCTTCGCCGCCAAATTGCGCCCGATGTTGCAATCCCAAGAGAACAAATTGATGTTCAACGCCCCCTGGGGACCGACTCCATAAGCCGACGCCCGGGTCAGGTCAACGACAACCCCATCCCGAGCACCGCACAAGCCAGTAGGGTTCTGAACACCCCCTGATGCCACCACAGCAGCATCGCGCCGGCGAAGACCGTTAGACCTATGCTGCCGGGGTTAGCGGTGGCGAGGTTGGGTGTCGGAAGCGTAATCCCTAGTGTGCTGATCTCACCAATGCTGGCGAAGCTGACATGCAGGCCAAACCAGACCGCGAGGTTGAGGACCACGCCGACCACGGCTGCGGTAATCCCGGATAAGGCCGCCGAGATATGGACGTTATCCCGCAGCTTCTCCACATAGGGCGCACCGAGGAAGATCCATAGAAAACACGGCGTGAAAGTGACCCATAACGTCACCACTGAGCCGATGACCCCGGCTAACACCGGGTCCATGCCGCTTGCATGACGATACGCGCCAAGAAAGCCGACAAACTGTGTCACCAGGATCAAGGGTCCCGGCGTGGTTTCCGCAAGCCCCAGACCGTCCAGCATTTCCTTCGGTGTCATCCAGCCAAAAGCCTCGACCGCCTGCTGCGCCATATAGGCCAGCACCGCGTAAGCACCGCCAAAGGTGACTACCGCTAGCTTGCTAAAAAACACCGCCTGTTGGCTAAAGACATTATCCGGCCCCAGGTTTGCCATGAGCAAACCGATGGGCCCAAGCCAAAGGGCTCCAAAGACCGCGACCAACAATGCCACGCGCGCCAATGACGGTCGAGTGTGATCAAGCCCTCCGTTGGCCGCCATTGCCTCGATCACGCTACCCTCTCCATCGGCGTTGACCTGCTTGCTTTTCAGCACGACGAAAGAGCCCGGGCGCATAATACCACCAAGACACCCGATCAACCCCGCACCGGCGACGATAAGCGGGAACGGGGCGGAAAATGCGAATATGGCGACAAATGCGGCGCCGGCCATCGCCACCATCGCGGCCGATTGCAACGCCCGTTTACCGATGCGCAACACCGCCTCGACCACCACGATGAGTACCGCCGCCTTAACCCCCATGAACGCCGCGTCCACAAGCGGTAGATCCGCGTAAAGAACATAGACAATGCTGAGCCCCAGCATCACCAGGGCGCCGGGGATAATGAACAGCAGCCCCGCGATCAGGCCGCCGACCGTGCGATGCATCAACCAACCGATGTAGGTCGCTAACTGCTGTGCCTCGGGACCGGGCAAAAGCATGCAATAGTTTAGTGCGTGCAGGAACCGTGCTTCGTCGATCCATTTGAGCTCTTCCACCACAGTGCGGTGCATCATGGCGATCTGGCCCGCCGGTCCGCCGAAACTCAGCAGCCCGATCTTGAGCCAAACTCGAAAGGCCCCCCCAAGGTCAGGGGCCGGAGCAGGATGGCGTTCTATTGGTTCTTCCGACACAGCTTTCTCCATCCTCAAGGGTTCAATGACCCGGCAGCATCGCACCGTGCAACCCGGACCATGCAGTGACCGGGTTTCGGTTGGAAGCGAATTGTTCTATTGTTCATATGCAGAAATTTCATGGGATACCTATGCGCGCCCTGCCAAGCACCACGGGCCTTCGAACCTTCGAAACCGCCGCAAGATTGCTAAATTTCACGCGCACGGCAGGTGAGTTGAACCTTACCCAAGGCGCGATTAGCCATCAAATTCGCGAGTTGGAAGAGATTTTGGGCGTGCGCCTTTTCGAGCGCCAGCACCGCGGACTCTTCTTGACCGATGCGGGTCGCATCTATCTGAATCACACCCGTGAGGCCCTTGAATCACTCCGTGCCGGCGCGGAGGCACTAAGTCAACGGGATGCCGTCTTAACCGTTACGGTATCGGCGAATTTCGCCAATAAGTGGTTGGTGCCCAGGCTTGGGAATTTCAGCGCGAGGCACCCAGAGATCGACCTTCGAATCAGCGCTTCGCGCCGCCATACCGACTTTGCCACGGACGGCATCGATCTCGCGGTACGCCATGGCACCGGTGATTGGCCACACTTGCATGTTCAACGGCTGTGTCCGGAGGAGATATTTCCGGTTTGTGGACCCGCCTTGCTAACGCCGGGCGCCTTGTTGGCGCGCGCAAACGATTTGCGTCGCCACACCCTATTGCACGACCGGGACCGGACGGGCTGGAGACAGTGGTTGATCACTTTCGGGGTCGCGCCCGAGATCGCAAACCAAGGTCCGGTTTTCTCCGATACCAGCCTGGCGATCGACGCCGCCGTCGCGGGACAAGGCGTCGCATTGGCCCGCAGCGCGCTGGTGATCCACGACCTGGAGGGCGGGCGACTGGTCCGACCGTTAGCCGAGAGTGTTCCCGCCGCCTTCGCTTACTGGATTGTCTGCCCAAAGGCCTCCGCGAACAAGGGCAAGATCGCGATCTTCCGCGATTGGTTGATAAATCAAGCCTCGGATGGTCAGATGATGGAGAGGGCATGAGCGGCACGATCATCCTCCAATCCTTCCACGCCGAACCTTGCCCTCGCCCGATACATGGGTGCGTCGAAAACGTTCGAGCCTGGAGCGGGATGCATGGTCACGCCCATGAATTGGTCGGCGATGAAATCGCCGACCTGCTTCCGTCGCTTTACCGAGAACGATGCCATGGCCGATGGCCGATGATGACCGATCTCGCCCGCCCCCTGCTTATGCGCCGACACCTGGGCGGCGGCGCCGACCGAGCGGTATGGATCGACGCGGATGTTTTGGTGTTCGCGCCAACCCGGTTTTGTATCGATGACGTGACCGATCATGCGGTGGGGCGCGAGGTTTGGGTCTCGCGAGATGCCAAGGGACGCTGGCGGACCCGCCGGCAGGTCCACAACGCGGTCCTGGTTTTCACCGCTGGCTCGCCTGCACTCGACTTTTTGATCCACGCGACCCAGCGGGTGGTGGAGCAACTGGAGCGCCCTGCCAGACCACAAATTGCTGGCCCAAAACTTCTGACCACCCTGCACAACCTGGTCCGCTTCCCGGTTCTGGAGACGGCGGGAATGCTGAGTCCGCCGGTTTTGGCCGACCTTGTCGCCGGTGACGGGCCAGGGTTGAGACGGCATCGTCAAGCACTTCGGGAACCGATGGCCGCAGCTAATCTTTGCCATTCGCTTTTGGGAAAGACGGTTGATGGTGCAGTATTGGGCGAAAATTTGATGTCCGCAGCATCCGAGGTCTTGCATCGGGAAGCTAGCGTAACTGGCCTTGAGCCTCTCTAAACAATAAACCTCAAACGGAAAGAAGGCCCCTTGCGGGGCCTTCTCGTGAGTTGGGCCTTTTGTGCGGGCCCCCAATCGCTTCGGCGTATCTAGGCGATCAGTGCGTTCCGTTAAACGACCACCGAAAGTTGCTCCGTTGTCGCGGTAAGAACGCTATCCCGGCACCCAAGTGCCCTTTTCTCACTCGACATTGGATCACCTCCTTTCGATTGTTGCTGGTGGCTAACGCTAGCACGGTTTTTCGCGCGGACACCACAAGATATTGTGGGTCCGTTATCGGGCACTTCAATCGCCACTCAACCTTCCATCATTCCGGAAATCGTGAAGCCACCATCGGCGCTGAATACATGACCAGTGGTAAAGCTGCAAACCGGTGACGCCAGAAACGCCGCGACCTCGGCGATTTCCTCCGGGCGACCATAGCGTTTCAGCGGCATGCGCATGGCTACGCTCGGCGAGATGTCATCCACCTGATGGGTCTTGGTTGGCCCCGGCGCCACCGCGTTCACCAGGATTTCATGCTCCGCCAGCACTATCGCCATGGTTTGGGTGAGGTTGATGATCCCCGCCT
>JAPKDN010000164.1 GCA_028822575.1 Alphaproteobacteria bacterium
CGATCAGGCCCGGATCATGGACGGCGAACCGGTAACCGACCCCAAGGCCTTCGCGCGGCGGATGTCCAAAATTATGGAAACGGGGCTGGTGGGGTAAGAGGCGGCGGTTCAGGGACGAATTGTCTAGATACCTCTTTATGGCAAGGCGTGACGCAAACTCGCGCGTTCGGCTTGACCGTCAGCGCTTATCCGCGTCAGCGCATGGTCGCCGAACGTCTCGACAAACAACTCAACGATCAAACGGACGACGTCGGCGTTGACATGACGGCTGTTCCCGTCGTCATCCCCGAATGAACGACCGGCCCTATGGGCGCCGAACCATCGGACAATTTCGAAAGATGGCCAATAGACCAGGCGCGGGTCAGCAGCGCGCGCCAACTGATCGGCGGCGGCGCGAAGAATTGACTTGGACACACTGTCGGCAATTATCGCGGACTTGTATTCAAAGGTTGCGTTAAGCGGAACCGGGGACACTGTATAAACAAGCCTTGCATTTGGTTTGCGTGCCAAAAGAATTGACGCCACAGACTGCATATTTTGGAAATTTTCTTCAACCGTCGTGGTACGAAATTGGTATAAGCTAGATAATCCGAGCATCCCTATTTCCGAACTGTCGGCATTGAACACGAACTTGCCTGATATAGCTTCGAATAAGCATGGCGCCACGCCCAATGTGTATACGAACAAGTCTGCGCCATCGAATACTGCTCGGGTGGCATCCTTATCGAGTTTCGCAAAGTACCGTGAGAAACTTGGATAAAGCTCCGGCACTTCACCCGCTTCATAGAGCCAATCAAGAAAATATCGATTTGCATAGGTACTATTTAGAATTTCGGCGAAGCCGATATGCTGGGTCTCTACTCCCAGCACACTGAGTTCACGGGCAAGGTTCTCGGCGAAGCAGGAGCCCAGCGTCACAACTTTTGTATTTGGGCCCAACTGAATGGCGTTCTTATCTATTTCCGCCAGAATGAAGTCTCGGGCCAATTGGCGAGGATTGTCGAACAATTCCCGCGCTCTTGGCCATTTCGCCACCGGTCGCCGGTTCCCATCGCTTTCAACCCTATCGATGGCTGCTAAAATCGCGCGCGCCCGCGATATTTCCGCGCTTTTGGGGTCAACGGCAAGACAATGATGCCGGGCAGCAGCGAGAGCGCCTTTATCCACCAGACATTGAGCCAACGCGACACGCGTTTTTTGATGGTTGGGGTCTATTTCGATCGCTTTGGAAAAAGCCTCTATCGCCAAATCGCCCCGAGACATCTGATAGTGACATTGACCAATGCCGATCAAAATTTCAAGGGTCGCCCCATCGCTATTGCGGGCCTCTTCCAAAACTTCTAAAGCCGATGCTATTTCTTGATTCAACAGACGCACAAATCCAAGCTGAACCAAAAGAGCGGTTGGTCCCCGTTTGCGCTTAATGTGGTGCTGAATCACAAGAGACGCTTTTTCCAATTGCCCTTGCTCGGCAAGAGATCGTGAAAGGTACAGCACGGCTTCGGCGTTGTTGGTGTCACACAGATAGGCCCGTTCTATCCAGTTGCTGGCATCCGCCCATTGCCTCTGGTTGTATCGAACCGCCCCCAGCTCGAACCAAGTCATTGCAGCCGCCGGGTCATTTAGGACAGCTAACCGCAAGTTATTTTGTGAAAGGGCTCGATTTGACAATTTTAGTCCAATCAAGTTTCAGGTTAAGGCATTTAATTAGTTAATTTGTTATGTTTTAATGACCGTTCAATATGGGATCCCTCATCTCAGTTCCACAAAGGCTTCGTGAACCTCATCGAAACTAAGGTTTTTCCATCTGTAACGCCAGATGATCGGGTTAGAAGCGATTTACCCGAAACGGCTGGATCATCGCTTTTTCACTTTTTCCATCCACTAAATCCGCCAACAACCGTCCTGTGACCGCCGCTTGCGTCAATCCAAGATGGCCGTGCCCAAACCCATAGAACACATTACCGACCCTGGGTGAGGCTGAGATCACCGGGATCGTATCCGGGGTTGCGGGGCGGTGGCCAGCCCATTCGGTCTTGCCCTCGACCCGCGCCGCGTCGGCCAGTGACGGCAGCACACGGCGGGCTTTTTTCAATAACACCTTCGCCCGCACCATATTGGGTTCCGCCTCCAGGCCGCCCATCTCCACGGTGCCGGCAAGGCGCAGGCCAACGGACATCGGCGTCATGACAAACTGATCCTCGGCCATGATCAGCATCCGGCGCAGCCTGACCTCCGCAGCCGGCAGGGTAACGTGATAACCCCGCTCACTTTCCAGCGAGACCCTGTCGCCGAGCCAGCCGGCGACGCGCTTGGACCAAGCACCGGCGCATACCACGAGCTGGTCAACGGCGTGTCCTCCCGCGCTGGTCTCAAGCGCCGACACGCGCGCCGCCTCGATCCGCACCCCGTTAACCTCTGCCCGAATAATCTCACCACCGTCGGCAACAAACCGCTCGGCCATGCCGGTGACGATGCGTTTGGGGTCAAGCACATGGCCCCAACCCGGCATCAGCACGCCGCGCGTGAAGCCGGGCCCGATATCGGGCTCCAGCTGTCGGATCTCTTCCGGGCCAAGCTCATGGGCCTCAACCCCGCGTTCGCGGCGCAACTTCCAGGAAAGCGCGTCAGCGCGATAGCCTTTCTCGGTGCGATACAGGGTTAGAGCTCCGTTGGTCTTGACCTGATTCTCCAGATTCGACGCAGCAAGCAGCGGCGCCCAATCGGCACGCGCCCGGTCGTTCAAGGCGGCCTGGGCATCGGCGATCTCGACCACGCGCTTGATGTTCCCGGCCCGCCAAAATCGCCACAGCCAGGGGGCAAGTCGCGGCAGATGAGCCGGGCGTATCGCCAGCGGCCCTTCTGGATCAAGGAGCCATCCCGGCACTTTCCAAATCGTGTTCGGCTGCGAGACCGGCTGCATCTCGGTTACCGCCATGCCGCCGGCATTGCCAAACGACGTCGCCTCGCCCGGACCAAGCCGGTCAACCACCGTGACCCGGTGACCGTCGCGCTGAAGAGTTAGCGCGGTCGCGATCCCAACGACACCCGCGCCAATCACCTTGACATGCCCCCGCTCCACCATGCGCCACTCCTTCGTTGAGATTTCCTGTTACACTTTAACGGTCGATGCCACGGGCCTAGCGATTTTTCCACTGCCCGTCATCCCGTGATCCGACGCAGTCACACCACGATGGCACCACCAACGCCGTGAGAACCATGGCTCACTTCCGCCACGGCACCCGTCTTCCCGGACTTGGTCCGTGGCCGAAGCCTGACCCCTCTTATCGTGACAGTCGGTGAATTACGACGACGGTTCACCGAGAAAGCTCCACTATCCGTCACGAGATTCCACTTCAGGCGTCGCCCCCTCACCCTCTCATCCAGCCAAAGGGCGGGACCCATGCAGCTGAATTTTCGAGGTGATTGGTATCGCGGTCGAAGCCACGATTGATCCGACGAGGCCTCGCCGACGCCGGAGGAGCGGGTCCCGCCCTCAATCGGGATGAGAGGTTTTTTATGGACGGGCACCCACCGTCACTTGATCTTGAAATGATTGCGCAGGGCGGGCAGACAAGGAAAATCAGGATGGCGGAGAGCAGGAACTGCGCGACGCCTATCCCGGTCATGAAATACGGGATCACCAGCTAAAAGCTGAAGAGGGCACTCCGCTCGTGGATACCGAAAAGACAGGCTTGTATCTGATCCAGCCCCCATAATGGCCCGAAGCCAGCGCATGATCCAGCCCAAACGACTGGGCATACTCACTTTGACATTACCGAGGCGCGCCACTTGTACGGGGTCACACGCCCCCGGCTCGATACCGAAGCAGTCTAGTCGAGGAAGTTCTGGTTTGAAGTCCGGATGAGCGAATCCCGGCACCAGCCTGCAGACCGTCGGTCCCATCGCGAAGATCGAACGGGCCTTGATTGCAGTAAAAACCGCACGTTTTCAAACGTGGTTTGATCGAAATTCGCATTGCCCAAGAACACCGTCTTATCACTGGGTAAGGACTTGGAAAATCCTCCCCGTCCCCCTCTAACCATTTCCGTTCGGCCAGCATCTCCACCGCCCACGCGTTCCAAACATCACGACCCTAGGCGAAACAGGCGAGGATCGTGATGCTTGTTCGAGGCAGAGAAGCTCCTAGCGGGCTGGTTGAGAGGCGAACAGTGTTGAGCATATATATTTACAAATCTGCGTCCCCAGCGAACACCCGGGCCTATGCCGGCACAGGCGCCTGAAGCGTGTCCACATGACGGATGGTGAAGCGCTTTTGGAGACCTGCCGTCATGATCTGCCAGCCGTCACGCGCGCCTGCTCTTACGTCGCCGCGGCTTTCGTCAGGGATGCGGGTAAGGACGCGGATTGACCATTTACGCGACCCCCGACTCAGCCATCACCCTCCGTCACCCCAGCGAGAACTAGGACTAAATCAACGCCTGACCGCAGTCCCAGATTTCAACCGATATTGAGCCCCAACTTTTGCTGGCACGACAGTTTTCTGGCGCAGGTTCCTTATTTGGAGTCCGACAATGGGTACCCGTGTCTTGCTGCTAAAAAAGGTGGCCTTAAAACCAGGAACCACCAAAACCCCGCCCGCCCTTCCCCGCGACCCCGTGGGCTCCGTGGACTCCATGGACACCGGAGGCGAATCGCCGTATCTGATCTCGATAAGGTAAATTTGGGAGAGACACGTGGCGGAGACTTCCAGCGCGTTGCATTTTGGTGACCAATTAATCACCCGGGTGCGGGCCCTCGGCAACCCGCTTTGTGTCGGGCTTGACCCGTATCTAGACAAAATTCCACCGTTGTTTTGCGACGGGCCGATGACCCCGGAGGATGAACGCACCGCACCTGCGGTTGGAGGTTTTCTGACAGCGGTGCTGGACCGCCTGGAAGGCCGGGTCGCGATCGTTAAACCACAATCTGCGTTTTTTGAACGCATGGGCTGGCGCGGGATCAAGATGTTGGACAAGGTGGTGCGGCACGCCCATGACCGGGGCCTGCTGGTGTTGATGGACGCCAAGCGTGGCGATATCGGCTCCACCGCGACGGCTTATGCCAAGGCCTATCTCGCCGATGACGCACCGCTGCGCTCGGAAGCTCTGACCATAAGCCCGTTTCTAGGGCGCGACACTCTGGAGCCGTATCTCACTGTCGCCCGGAATAATGGCACCGGGGTTTTCATCTTGGTAAAGACCAGTAATCCTGGTTCTGGCGACTACCAGGACCTGCAAATAGGCAAACAGTCGCTCTCGGAGCGGATCGCCAGGTCCCTGGCCAGTTTGTCCGATGATATGCGTGGCCCTAAGACCGGTTGGTCCTCGCTTGGCATTGTTGTCGGCGCCACCTATCCTAAACAGGGTCTGCAATTGCGCGAAATCCTGCCGAATGTTCCGTTCCTAATCCCCGGCTATGGCGCCCAGGGCGGCGGCGCGGATGACGCGGTCAGGACCTTTGTCACGGGCCCAAGCGGCCCGGAAGGCGGGATCGTTAATTCTTCGCGCGCGGTCCTGTTCCCCAGCGATGCCAAAACCGAGGACGCGCGTGTCTGGGAGAACGCCATCGACGGGGCGGTCGATCAAGCCGTCGATGATTTGCGCAAGGCTCTGGCGCGGCGCGGCTGATCGCGGCACTGTGAGCCTCACACGCCAAAGCCCCCGAGAGATTCCATGAAGATCAGTGCCATCGAGACCATCCGCATCACCGAATTTCCCAACTTACTTTGGGCCCATGTCCAAACCGACGAAGGCCTAATCGGCCTTGGCGAGACGTTCTTCGGACCCGGCGCGGCCGAGGCGCATATCCATGAGACCATCGCGCCGTTGCTGATCGGCCAGGACCCCCGGCTCATCAACCGGCATCATTCCAATCTCATCGGCTATGTCGGCTTCAGCGGTGCCAGCGCCGAGCAGCGCGGGCGCTCCGCCATCGACATCGCGCTCTGGGATATCTGGGGCCAAGCGACCAACCAGCCGATTCACCAGCTTCTCGGCGGCGCGGTGCGTGATGATATCCGGGTCTACAATACCTGCGCCGGCTATGAATATGTCCGTAACGCCTCGGGCCAGGGCACCGCTAATTTTGGTCTCGACAAGCAATTGGGCCCCTACGAGGATCTTCAGGCGTTTCTGAACAATGCCGACGAGCTAGCCCATTCCCTGTTGGAAATGGGCATCGACGGGATGAAGATCTGGCCCTTCGACTACGCTGCTGAACAATCAAAGGGCCACCACATCTCCGCCGCCGATCTGAACAAGGCGCTGGAGCCGTTCGAGAAGATCCGCGCCGCGGTCGGCGACAAGATAGACATTATGGCCGAACTGCACGCGCTGTGGGATCGGCCAAACGCAGTCAAGGTCGCACGTGCCTTGGAGCCGCTCAATCCGTATTGGGTCGAGGACCCGGTGTTTATGGACCATCTCGGCTCGCTCGGCGAGGTCGCGCGGTCAACCACGGCACCGATCGCGGTTGGCGAGACCCGGGGCGGTGTCGGCGACTATCGCTATCTGTTGGAGCTTGATGCCCTCAGCCTGATCATCATGGACATCACCTGGTGCGGCGGCCTGACCGAGGCCAGGAAGGTCGCAGGGATGGCCGAGGCCTGGCACGTGCCGGTTGCCTTTCATGACTGCACCGGACCGGTGGCGCTCAGCGCGTCGACACATCTGGCGCTGGCGACCCAGAACTGTGAGATCCAGGAAATCGTCCGTGCGTTCTACTACGGTTGGTACAGCGAGCTTATGACCGCGCTGCCCCCGATCAAGAACGGGCGTATCCGAGCACCCGAAGGCGCGGGACTTGGGATAGCGTTGCAGCCTGATGCGTTAAGGCGCAAAGATTGCGTTATCCGACGGAGTAATTGACCAAGCGATTAGCGGCGAGGCGGCCATCGTATTTCGTCGTTTTATCGTTGCCCTAAACTTAATTAACTGGTGTCCGTTTAACGTCACCAAGCATCATCATGAATTTAGCCGCCTCCCCGACATGAGTCGGGGCCGTATGCTATGGCGAGTGACGAATGGTGGGGCAACCTCAAAGACCGGTCATCATGATCCGCTATCCGTCACGACCCACGCCTCAGTCGTCGGCACCAAATTTCATTGGGGAAGTGGGGTTTATATATCCAGAAAGCGCCCTAAACCAACCGATCCTTAGTCGCCCCAAATGTCTCAGGATGAAGCTCCAGTAAGAGCGCAATAGGAT
>JAPKDN010000165.1 GCA_028822575.1 Alphaproteobacteria bacterium
GCTTTTAAGCGTGAATAAAATACTGATGCTGATCGCGATTCTGACGGTGGTTTGGTATGGCTTCAAACTAATTGGCCGGCTGGACAAGGCACGCAAGTTAAAAGCTAAAAATGTTCCCGGTCGCGGGCCGGATCAAAGCACCAGCCCAGATCATTCGGAAACGATTGATCTGGTGCGCGGCAAGGACGGTAAAACTTTCCATGCGCGGGAAAGGGACGATCGGTCCTAGCGATAGGGCGTTCCCGTGGCGGCGACGTCTGTGGTCAATCTCGCCAATGCGGTTTCCACGTCATCGACCGAAAGGTCCGATAAGTTCTCCCGCACCAGTACTCTCACGCCGGGCCCACGGGGCGCGGCCTTATCGGGAAAGGATCTGGTGCTGAAGATTGCGACAGTCGGGCATCCGGTCATCGCCAGCATATGCATTGGGCCGGTATCGTTGCCGGCGCATCCCAGGGCCCGGCGACCAAGTTCCGGAATGTCGAAAATTGTCGTATGGCCTTCCAGATTGATAGCCTCCGGGCATTGATTGATGATTGTCGCGATGGCGTCGGATTCTCCTAAGCCACCGAGAACCACCGGCGTCACGCCGCGAGCGGCTAGGCGTTCCGCGAGCGCGGCATAGTGGGTCGCCGGCCATCGTTTGACCGCCATGCGAGCCGAACTACCTGGGACTAGCAGAACACAAGCCTCAGGAAGATCAAAACGCGATATATCGCTTGTCATGAAGGACAAGTCGGATCGAGGAACTTTCTCAATTCCTGCGATGCGTAGTTGTTCGCTTTGACGGTCGATCGTGTGGATCAGGGTTGGGCGCTTGTAGTGATGATAGTGACTGCAACCGGGGACGATACCGGACCATTCGGGCCGCGCGCCGGGGGCGAGCAACCGATAGTACCATCCGGTCCGATCCGAGGTTTGCAGATCGTAAATTCTTGAATAGCGGGCATCCTTTAGGCCCCGGCGCAAGGCCAATGTTGCGCCAACATTCCAAACCTTCGGCTCGGGATCGAAAATGATTTCATCGAACAGACCGGAGCGTCGCGCGAGTTCTTCAAAGGGTGGGCGAGTCATCAAGGTAAGGCTGGCGCTGGGATGATGATCGCGGATCGCCCGCATCGGCCCGAGTGTGTAAAGAAAATCCCCGAGAGCGCCAAGTTTGATGACGAGAATTCGGCTGTCCGACACGATCGTGCTTAAACCCCGACTGGTGTAAGGCCGAGCACTTCGCAATAGACGGCCAGGGTTCGCGCGCACATGTCCTCGCGCGAGAAGTGGCTGCGGGTATGCTCGATAGCGATTTCTGAGAGGCGCGCCCGATCGCCCTCGCCCATGTCGAGTGCCTTTCGGATACCGTCAGCTAAGGCCTGGGCATTGGCTGGTTTTACAAGCCACCCGGTCTCTCCATCGAGCATGGATTCGGCGGCGCCGCCGTGATTGCTGGCAACGACGGGGCGGCCCATCGCCTGGGCTTCGATGATTACCCGACCAAATGGTTCCGGGTCTAGGGATGCGGACACCACGACATCAGCGAGTTTGTAGGCCGCTGGCATATCCGCGCAATTCCCGACAAAATGTACGTGGGGCGTAAGGCCAAGTCTCGCGAGCTGGGCCTCGAGTTTGGCCTTGTATCCTTCCTTGCCTTCATAGGTGCCGACTATCAGGCAGTGGAACGGCGCGCTACGGAGCTGCGCCAGAGCATCGATAAGGAGCTCGTGACCCTTCCAGCGGGTGACTCTGCCAGGGAGCATGATCACTGGAACGCCATCGGGGAGCCGCCAATCATTTGCCAGTTTGATCATCCGCTCGGCCGACACCCGATCCGGGTCATGCAGGCCGATATCGACACCCCTGGGGATCACCCGGAGACGATCGGGGCCGACATCGTACCGCCGTGTTACCTCGCCGGCGATATAGTGGGAAATGGCGATGACCCGGTCTCCCCGGCTCATTACCGCGTTGTAGATTTTTTTGAGCGGGCTCGAGTCGCCGTATCGTCCGTGAAATGTGGTGACGAAAGGCAGGGACCTTTTTCGGGCGGCCCGCCAACCGATCCAGGCCGGCGCCCGGGACCTAGCATGAAGGATATCGACATTGTGTTTGTAGGTCAGGTCAACTAGTTGATCGAAATTAGCACGCCACTTTAAAGGGTTCTTGGTGCCAATCGGAAGTTCGATATGCGTGGCGCCAACCCGGTTTAGCTCGTGCACCATGGCCCCCCCGGCCGACACCACTATGGCGTTCCAGCCAGCCGCGACCAGCGCCTTTGCCACGTCGACGGTACCGCGTTCCACGCCGCCCGAGCGTAAAGCCGGCAGGATTTGCATCACCGTCGGCGCCTTGCCGTCGGAGGGTGGCCGGAAAGCCTCGAAATCGCCGTCGTTGCTGCTAGGATCAGGACTGTCGGTGGGGCGTTCCGGACCGTGATTTGCTGGCGCCTCGTTCACTGGCTATTCATCCGTATCGCTGTTCGTCGCCGAAAGATTAACATAATGACCGCATCCTCTCACGACTCCATGGATCGACCCCCGTCATTTCTGACCAAGCCCGATGGCGCGCGAATCGCATACCACATGACCCTCGGCAAGGCACCGGGAATCGTCTTTCTTGGCGGGTTCGCTTCCGATATGACCGGGACTAAGGCTATGGCTCTGGAAGCTTACGCCAAACAGCGGGGGCAGGCCTTTCTCCGGTTCGACTACCAAGGCCACGGTCAATCCTCGGGGGCCTTCGCCGAGGGGACCATCGGTGTCTGGCACTCGGACGCCCTTGCCGCGATCGACACTCTTACCGAAGGGCCGCAAATATTAGTCGGTTCATCGATGGGGGGATGGATGATACTTCTGACAGCGGCAAAGCGTCCCGACCGGATCGCTGGGCTTGTCGGGATCGCGTCGGCGCCGGATTTTACCGAGGATTTGATGTGGCCAAACTTTAACGAGGAAATTCGGGAAACCTTGCTCAGTGACGGATTGTACCAACGCCCATCTGAGTATAGCGACGGGCCCTACACCATCACCATGAGACTGATCAAGGATGGTAGAGACCATCTGTTGTTGCGCGACCCGTTAAGTATCGACGCGCCGGTGCGGCTCTTGCATGGCATGGCAGACACCGATGTTCCGTATCAGGTTTCGCTTAAGATCGCGGAGCACGTGACCTGTCCGGACCTTCAGGTGTGTCTGATCAAGGATGGTGATCATCGGCTGTCGACTGAGCGCGACCTGGCGGTCCTGTCGTCGACGATCGATGCGATGCTCGAGCGGTCATGACGCGACTTCAGAACGTCTTCGTTCTCGTAATTTTTTGGTTCTCGGTTGAGCTTGGGCCGGTGCTGGCCCAAGAGGCGAAAGTCGATCATCAGGCGGAGTACGGCGCCTGTCTTACCTTGGCCGAGGAAGCACCGGCCGAAGCCTATCGCAGTGGGTTGAAATGGTTCAAGGCTGGTGGCGGCCTGGCCGCGCGGCATTGTGTGGCCGTCGCCTTGGTAGGCCTTGGTGATCACGAGGCGGCGGCGACGCGGTTCGAAACCTTGGCTGGGGAATTGGCGGTGGATAGAATCGTGCTTCGAGCGGAGATGCTCGGGCATGCGGGTCAGGCCTGGCTGCTCGCCGGCCGGCCCGTGCGCGCCTCGCAGGTTCAGGGCGCAGCAATCGGTCTCAATCCCGACGATCCGGGGCTTTTAATTGACCGGGCGGTCAGTTTGATGACCAGCCAGCAATACCTGGCAGCGGTCGCGGACCTGAGCAAGGCGGTGGTTCTGGCGCCCGACCTCGCCGATGCCTACTTGTACCGCGCCACGGCAAAACGATACCTGAAGGATATTGGTGGTGCTTGGATTGATATCAGTAATTCCCTGGCGCTGGCCCCAGGACTGCCAGCGGCGTTATTGGAGCGCGGTATCCTGCGGCGGCTAGACGGAAATATCGCCGGCGCACGGATGGATTGGTTAACCGTGATCGAGACCGCTCCCGGCAGCGCGGAGGCGAACGCGGCTCGGTCCAGGATTGAGGCGATGGACGTTCGTCAGTAGCTCATCCGTCCTTGGAATTGGATGCCGGTCGCAAGGCTGATCAGATGTCCCACTAAAACCACCACTGCGACGACTGCCGCCATTTGGATAAGCGTGAGCGGCAGCAGGCTGACCTCGCCAAGTATATAGTCAGGCTCTTTTCGTTGCCGCCAGTTTGCCCATGCGAATATTGCCGCGACGGCGGCTATGGCGACGAGGGTCGTTGAAAGGTCCATATGGCGTTGTCGGATTAGCGGCGGCCCCACTATTTGTTCGACTTAACTGCGCCACCGGACATTTGATTAGCCTCGACCACAGCGGCGTTACCCTTGCGCATATCAGGGTCTTTACTGGCAGAATCCCCCGAACTCGGGGAAAATACGGATACTGGCGCCACTGGAGTGAACGCCAGAACCAAGAGCGTCAGGGCGATGATCGCGATCTGTCGGTGAATTACGATGGTGACCATAGAGGAACTCCAAAAACCCAGTCGATCCGGTATAATAAGCGGGGGCGTACATGATCTGATCCCGATGGCGCCTCGCATCAAGTTTTTTTCGGTAACCGCACCTCAATCCGGCGTTTGGACCCGAGAGGGGGCTTTACAAAGACTAGGCGTTATTCCGCCAATAGCTTTGGCAAACTGTCGTCCAGGGCACGGCCAGGCCGAAACTTCGCTCAGACGGATCGGCACCCTCAGTTTCTGGGCGGTGGGCTTCCAAGTTTGCCGGGAATTCCTCGTTTGTCGCCCGAAATTTAACGTCAAGCGACGGATCGGTATCAAAGGTGCTGTCCAATTGCCCCTCCATTACCTGGGGAGTGACTCGCCAATGCGTCGCCAGCAGCACGTCATCGAGATCGAGAATGCCGATTGGCAGTTTGGTGGTATGGCCATCGAAACCTTTGATGATCACGAACCGGGCCTCCAATCGTTGCCTCGTCGTTGCGGCAAGCACGTGACGTATCGCCACCCCTCTCCAGACATCGTCGAAGCGCTACCATAACTTAATGTTGTTGAGACAGTTAACGTGTTCATCTTGAGGTCGCAGCAGCAACGCATGCCAGTTCCAATGCAGCGGCTGGTGGACGGGCCCACCTACCTTCAATGACCAGTCTAAGGGAGCCACGTGGTGACGGATGCTTAGGTCGACGAAAGAAAATTGGTTTACAAGGTGTTGGCCGGGTGGCAATCGCTGGGGCTTGCGCGTCGCCAGTCCTGCCGTCATGACCTTGCCTTCGTAGCCTCGTGTTGTTTCACTTGTGTCAGCTTGCCGGGGCGGATGGTCTGTCGGACCGCGGAGACATCGCCTTGAAGAAATCCATCTGACGGCGGCGGTTCAAATCGTCAGCACGTGGGTCTCTGGACTTCGCTTCTCTTCAGTTGGGGCACGAGGCGCCGCCCCCCAAGCGAACCTGGACAAGATAGCCCGTGGGCCGCATGAATGTGAAACGGCCGGATCCTTGCCGTACATGGGCCACGACTTTGATAGATGGTTTATAATGATCGATCCCCTTTTCACATTCCGGCCTCTTGCTGCGACGGATCTTAAGCTGCTGCGTTCCTGGCTCGACGCGCCGCATGTGCGACGTTGGTGGCGGGCAGACCGCACCGATCCGGTTTTCCAAGGCTTCGAGGTGGGTGAGGCTCTGCCTCCCGGACACGGCGCCTTTATCGCCGAATTGGATGGGCGGCCCGTCGGCTATATCGCGGGGTATTGGGCATCACGCCATCCGTCGAGGGCCTGGGATGGCGTGGAAAACGTGACTGACATGACCAAGGCCATAGATTTTCTGATCGGTGAAAGCGATTTGGTGAATCGAAAAAAAGGCCGCGTGATGATCCGTTCTTTCGTCACCAAGGTGTTCAAGGAGCCTAGTGTCGACCGGGTCGTCGCCGATCCGGCGCGGGATAATTGGCCGGCGAATATCGTCCTCAAGCGTATCGGGTTTCGCGATCGTGGTCGGATCGACAAACCTGGTGTGAACGCCATGCTATTGACCCTGGCGCGTGGCGTTTTCAAGCCTTGAGGTCGGCCTGAACGCGGCTCGTCAGGCGCTGGATCGCGGTATCCCAATCGTCGCCGCCGGTGCGCATCTCAATCGTGACGCTAGGATACCAGGGCAAGGCTTTGGTTCTAAGGGTTGGCCAGAAATAGCCATAGGTCGCCGTATAGGCCGGCACGCCAAGAATTCCGGCGAGGTTGAGCGCGGCGTTATAGGCGCTGACCATGCCGTCCGTTGCCATGAGGAGTGCCGCGACCTCGTTCAGGTCATTCATCGGGTCCAAGCCGTCGGGACGAATGATCTCGACGTCGAATAGCTTCTCGATTTCACGCAAATCCGGCTCGGGGTCGTCATATTGCAGGGTTACAAAATGGAGCTCACGCAAGCCTAGAATCGGTGCGAGGGCTTGAACGGGAGGGTAATAGACGTCGCCTCGATCGCGCCGACTCATGGAGCGCCACGTCAGAGCGAATACCGGGCCTTTGGCTCGAGATTTCAAATAGTCCCGCCAATACGCGACGCGATCCGAATTGGCGACCAGGCGGGAGGGCTGGGCGAAATCGCTTAGGCTCCGGCGAAACAATCGTGGAAGGGAACCGGCAAAGATATGGCAATCAATATCGTGAGTGTTGCTAGCAGCTGAATCCCCATGGCTGCTATCGAAAACTGGGCGTTTCGCCGGCCGGGGCACGGTCTTAAACCGAGGGAAAGATCGCCGAAAGAGCGCATCAAGGCGCGGATCACATTCCACCGTGACGCTCTCCAGTTCGCCGCGTGAGAGAATTTCGGCGAGTTTAAGAAAACAGGTCGCGAAAAGCAGTTCGTCGCCCAAACCCTGCTCCGCCACGACCAGAAGGTGGCTGCCGGGTGGTGGGCCTGCGGTCCAGCGTCTTCCTGGCAATGCCTGGTGCCAGACTTCAGAAAGGTGGGCAAGGCGGGCCTCATAAGCATCCCAGCCACCACCGAGGTCCCCGTCACCCAGCAAATATGTCGCCTCGTTGAATTCCAGCCTTGCGTCCTTGGGGGCGAGCAACCGGGCGCGGGCTCCATAACGCACCGATTGTCCGGTGACCCCGGTGCGATGCAGGCTCTGGGCGAGGTTAGCGACCCCGTCGACATGGCCGGGCTCGATGAGCACTGCGCGCCGTGCTGCCATATCGGCTT
>JAPKDN010000166.1 GCA_028822575.1 Alphaproteobacteria bacterium
GCGAGAAGCGTCGCCGATGCGCCGGCACTTTTGTCGGCGATCGCTGGCGATGACCCGGCGGATCCGGTAACGACAGTGGCGGCGACGCATGATTTCACCAGATGGCTCGGCTCGGGCGGTCTTCGTGGCAAGCGGATAGGGATAGCGAGATCCTACGCCAGTTTTCATGAGCGGGTCGACGCCGTGTTTGAAACTGTCTTGTCCGCCTTGGCCGATGCCGGGGCGACTCTGGTTGATGAAGTGGCGCTTCCAACCCGCGATGAGATCCGCCCCCATGAGCTGATCGTGATGCTGACCGAGTTCAAGGTTGGCTTGAACGCCTATCTGGCATCATTGGGACCGGGGACGCCGGTACGCACATTGGCCGACGTGATCGCCTTCAACGATGCTCATGCAGATAGAACGATGCCTTATTTTGGCCAGGAGATTTTGCTTCAGGCGGAGGAGACGGATGGTCTGGAGGACCGTGTCTATCAAACCGCGCTTGCTGTCAGCCGGCGTCTGACCCGCGACGATGGGATCGACAAGGCGATGCATGAACAAGCCTTGGACGCCCTGGTCGCGCCGACATCGGCGGCGCCATGGGCGATTGATCTGGTCAATGGGGACAATCGCATTGGCGGCGGAAGTTCCGGCCTGGCCGCCGTCTCCGGCTATGCCAGCATCACCGTGCCGATGGGCTATGTGAGCGGCCTTCCGGTCGGTCTGTCCTTCATCGGCGGCGCCTGGAGCGATGGGCCGCTAATCGCCATGGCCCATGCGTTCGAGCAAACCCTGCAAGCGAGGGTGCCACCGGTGCCGGCCCGTCCTTTCCTTTTGTGATCAACCCGTTCGGTTGGCCAACAACAGATCCTTGTCCACGGCAATCCAAAGCGCCCGGGCAATCGCTAAGGTCTCGCCGGCGGCATCGCGCAGCACGCCATCGGCGGTGATCTTGCGACCCTCCCGGCCGATCAGCTTGACGACCAGGACACAAGGCTCGCCCACTTGCGGACGGCGGTCGATCCGCACCGCGATCCGGCCGAGCAGCATCGATTGGTTCGATCCGCCCCCATGTCCGTCGGGCTTCAGCGCGGTGTAACCGGTCGGACAGTCCAGCGCCGACCACAGGAATTCCGTCGCCACGAGGCCATCGTTATCGGCGAAGCTTTCGTCCGGTGTCCAGTCCGCAGCCAACGGGCCTTCCCATTTGGTGTCATTTGGGTCGATCGGACCGGCGAAGACCCTGAGGCCGTCTCCATGTTCTCGCCCGGGCCCGCAAACGAAACATTCCGGCAGCACATGCCTGTCCGGCCCGATACTCCGGGCCGTCGCCGCCTTCGCCTCGACCAAGGTGGCCTGGGGTAGGAGATCGATATCGGCGACGAAGGGGCGGGCGGACGCGACGAGGGTCATGCCGTCCATCATCGTAGCCTCGCCGTCATCGGTCTTGATCAGACTCAGCGGTCGGCCAAGCGGTGTCGGCGCGCGCAGGGTGACCTCGGCGGCCTCGGCCATTCCCGCGCGCCGCGCCAGCAACCCCGAGACGTAGCCGCCATTGCCGGAATGTGGCGGGCCACGAAACCGATAATCAACCTCGATTTGCATACCATCCATCTCGCGCTCCGGGTAAAATTGCGTCATGTTGGGCCCTGTAAAGCACCACGGCGCCAGCGGAGTAAAGTGATGATCGATCGGATAGACCATGTGGTTCTGAACTGTGAGGATGTGGAAGCGACGGCGATCTGGTACGAGCGGGTGATGGGCTTCGAGCGCGAGGAGTTTTTCGGGCCGATCCATCGGATCGCGCTGAAATTCGGGCGCGCCAAGATCAACCTGCGCCCAGTCGGAGCCGAGAATTGGGTCACCGGCGCGGTCGAGGCTCCGGGCGCCCTAGATCTGTGCTTTATCACCGAGGGTGGAATTGCCCCCGTGATCGAGAAACTAAAAGCCGAGGGCGTGGAAATCATCCGAGGTCCGGGGCCGCAACAGGGCGCGCTGGGACCGATAACATCGGTCTATTTCCGAGATCCGAGCGGGAACCTGCTGGAGATCGCGTCCTATGACCCCAAGGACGCGGCCGGATGATTTTCTTGTGCTGGTATTCCGCATAGGGTCGCCTGGACAGAAGCGCGTGTGGTTCGCGGGCACCGTCGGATGGGAATATTTGCCGTCGCGCCAGCGAAAGCTGGTGCTCTTGCTCCGGTTCATGATCCACCTGACTGTTTTAAAGCCACCCGCGATCTTCCGGATGGCACGGGTGGCTTTAACCTCAGCTTTCGCTGGCGTGACGGTTGTGTGGGGGCGTTTGCCGGTGGTTTCTCTAGCGGTGGCGAGACGCGCGATCGACGTCCGTTATCATCGCGACAGTGATCGAATGGGCTGGCGCTCTCGTGGCGCCCAAATTTCCCGTGCACGGGGTTGGCGCTTGCGCCAGGATGCGGTCAAATTTGCAACTAGAGGCGGAACTCTCACCATGTCCCCAGATGTCCTCAAGGATCTTGCACCGACCGGCGTGCTGCGCGCCGCGATCAACATGTCCAATTTCCTGCTGGTCACCGGTCGCGCCGAAAATGGCGATCCTGACGGTGTCTCGCCGGATATGGCGCGGGAGTTGGCGAACCGACTGGGTGTCGAGCTGAAACTGATGCAATACAAGACCCCGGGAGAGGTCGCGGATGACGCCGGCACCGGCACCTGGGACATCGGTAATATCGGCGCCGAGCCACAGCGGGCCGAGAAGATCGATTTCACCGCCGCTTATGCCGAGATCCAGGCGACCTACATGGTCCCCGCCGGATCGCCGCTACAGAACATCGAGGACGTCGACAAGGCGGGCATCCGGATCGCCGTATCCGCCCGCAGCGCCTATGATTTGTGGCTGGAGCGGAACATCAAACACGCCGAGTTGGTGCGCACGCAAGGCCTGGACGCCTCTTTCGAACTGTTCGTGAACGAGAAGTTCGACGCGCTCGCTGGCCTGCGCCCAAAGTTAAGCACCGATATCGAGAAACTTCCGGGCGCTCGCATCCTGGATGGCCAATTCACCGCCGTCCAGCAAGCCATGGGTTGCACTCGTGGCCACGATGCCGGCGCGGCCTATTTAAAGAAATTCGTAGAAGAAATGAAAGCTTCGGGCTTCGTCGCCGCCTCAATTGAGAAACACGGCACGACTGGCCGTCTCTCTGTCGCTCCACCGGCCTGATCAGTCTCGATATTCGCACGTCTTAGCCCGCCCTTTCTCCGGGAGTTGTCCTTGTGACCGATATCTCGAACCTCCAGACCGTCAAGGTTGCCATCGCCGACTTTATCGCCGTCGTGACCATGGATAACCCGCCGGTCAACGCTCAGAACCAGCAGTTCCACGAAGACATGATGTTGGTTTTCGATGTGTTGAGTGATCGAGCCGATGTGCGCTCGGTGGTCCTGACCGGGGCCGGTAAGTGTTTTTCCGCTGGTGCTGATATCAAGGGCCGGGCAGGCCAAGAACGGGCCGAAGGTGACCATTGGCAGCACAGCCGCCGGGCACGGGAGTGCTTTCACGCGATTATGGAATGCCGCAAGCCGGTGATCGCGGCGATCAACGGCCCCGCCCTTGGTGCGGGCCTCGCGGTCGCAGCGTCCTGCGATATTCTTCTGGCCGCCGAAGAGGCGCGTCTGGGCTTGCCGGAGATCAATGTCGGTCTGCTTGGTGGTGGCCGGCACGCAATGCGCCTGTTCGGGCATTCCAAGACCCGACGTCTGATGCTGACCGGCCAGCGTTTGACCGGCGCGGATCTGTATCGCCTTGGCGTGGTCGAGGAATGCGTGCCGGGTGACAAGCTGATGGAGGTCGCCATGGAACTGGCGGCGGAGTTGGCAGCCAAAAGCCCAATCGCCATCGGTCTGGCCAAGGAGACCCTGAACGCGATCGAGGAATCATCGCTGCGTGACGGTTATCGCTATGAGCAAAACAAGACCAGCGAGCTGTCGAAATACGAGGACAGCAAGGAAGCCATGCTCGCTTTCTCGGAAAAACGGGCACCGGTGTTCAAGGGACGGTGAGGGCGCGGGGGCGATGGTGGGTCAATTTATTGTCGGACGAGACCCTTAGAGACGCGGGAACCGACGCTCCTCAGGGTGAGTGTCGTTGTTGGTGGTATTAATCCTCAGGAAAAAAACATCACTCTCACCCTGAGGAGGCGCGCTTGCGCCGTCTCGAAGGGGCTTGCCAGGACATGAGCGCGATGTGTTGCTATTGTAACCACACCGATGATTAATTCCCCTTAAAACTCAATCACCAATCGCCCCCGAGTCCCGCCTGCTTCCAGCCGCGCGTGAGCCTCGCTGGCGCGTTCGGGCGAAAAGGTATCCGCCACTCTCAGTGTAACCGCCCCCGACTCGGCCAAGATGCGGAGCCTGTCGAGTTTCTCCCACTCACAATCATAGTTGCGCACGAAAGTGGTGGTGAAATTAATCCCGCGTTGCGCCTCGCCCATAAAGCCGCGCACTGCCGTGAAACCACCACCGTCACGGACAGCCGGAATGACCGCCTCGTTCTGAACCGCGCCGTCGGCGAGACCATCCACGCCATCGGGGAAGTGTTCGAGAATGCGCGCCGCTACATCATCGCCTCGGCGAACCACGATATCGGCGCCCAATGACTTCACGAGCGCATCGTCAGCCTCGGACGCATCGGCGATAACCGCTAGTCCCTCGGTCTTGGCGAGCTGAATGACATAGCCGCCATAGGCGCCGGCGGCGCCAGTCACCGCCAGACTTTGGCCGGCGGACAACCCAAGCAGATCAAGAGATAGACGTGCCGTCAGTCCGTTCATCGGCAAGGTACAGGCCTCCACATGGCTGGTCCCTTTCGGGGCGGGTACCACCGCGCGGGCGTCGAGGACAATCTGTTCGCGATAAGCCCCGTGGGCGGCGTTGGGAACCACCATGGCCATCACCCGGTCACCTACCTTCACGCCGGTCGTTACGCCGTCGCCGATCTGATCGACGATGCCGGCGGCATCCATCCCCGGGATATAGGGCGGTGGGTCGAGCTTTTGTTGCTCCGCGCGCGCGCCGTTGCGGGCCATGACGTCGGTCGGATTGACGGCGACCGCGTAAACTTTCAGCCGGATTTGACCGGGACCCGCTTTTACTTCCGGTACCTCGATGACTTCCAGGGCCTCGGGGCCTCCATGAACCATGATACCAACTGCGCGCATGATCTCGGCCTTTCGTCGAAGAGATGGATCGTTCATCATGGCGAGTATAGGGCGTGGGAAAGAGCAGCGAGGATGTTTTCAATAACGCCTAACATTGATCCCCAGCGTGGTCACGTAGGTTCGGGAAAGACACGAGGCTGTTGCCGTTCCACGGCCCTTCGGTTAAGCAATTCGAATGTTCAAAAAGATCCTAATCGCGAACCGGGGCGAGATCGCCTGCCGGGTCATGAAGACAGCGCGCCGGATGGGTATTGCCACCGTCGCTGTCTATTCCGATGCCGATGCCGGTGCCCTGCATGTCCAGATGGCCGATGAGGCCATCCATATTGGTGGGGCCGCGTCGTCGGAGAGTTATCTGGTGATCGAACGAATACTCGACGCGATCCGTCAGACCGGCTCTGAGGCTGTACATCCGGGCTATGGCTTCCTGTCTGAGAACGCCCGTTTCGCCGAAGCGCTGGAGGCCGAGGGGATTGCTTTCATCGGCCCGGGTATTCGGGCGATCGGCGCCATGGGCGACAAGATCGAATCCAAGAAACTCGCGAACGAAGCAGGCGTGAGTACCGTTCCCGGCCATCTTGGCGTGCTCCAGGACGAGGATGAGGCTGTCAAGGTCTCCGGCGAGGTCGGCTATCCGGTCATGATCAAGGCCTCTGCCGGCGGCGGCGGCAAGGGGATGCGCGTCGCCTATAATGATGTCGAGGCACGGGAAGGCTTCCGCTCCGCCGTCAACGAGGCGGTGTCCAGCTTTGGCGATGACCGAGTCTTTATCGAAAAATTCGTCGAGGAGCCCCGGCATATCGAGATCCAGGTGCTGGCCGACAGTTTCGGTAACACCGTGCATCTGGGTGAACGTGAATGCTCGATCCAGCGCCGCCACCAGAAGGTCATCGAGGAGGCGCCAAGCCCGTTTCTGGATGAAGCGACTCGCCAAGCCATGGGAGCCGAGGCGGTGGCTTTGGCCAAGGCGGTCGACTATCGCTCCGCCGGTACGGTTGAGTTCATCGTCGACAAGGATCGGAAATTTTACTTCCTGGAAATGAACACCCGCCTTCAGGTGGAGCATCCGGTCACCGAATGCATCACCGGTCTTGATCTGGTCGAGCAGATGATTCGGGTCGCTGACGGCGAGAAGCTGTCCTTCATACAGGATGACGTGAAGCTTGAGGGATGGGCGGTCGAGTCCCGGATCTATGCCGAGGACCCCTATCGGGGTTTTCTGCCGTCGACGGGGCGACTGGTGCGCTATCAGACACCTGATGAAGTTGATGGGGTGCGCATCGATACAGGCGTCGGAGAAGGTGCCGAGATCTCGATGTTTTATGACCCGATGATCGCCAAGTTGGTGACTTCGGGCACGGACCGGGCCGAGGCGATCGACAAGATGGCTCGCGCGCTTGATCGTTTCCGAATTCGCGGTGTTGGCCACAACGTGGACTTCCTGGCCGCCGTGATGGCGCATCCGCGGTTCCGCGAGGGCCTGTTGTCGACAGGATTCATCACCGAGGAGTTCCCGTCTGGGTTTTCCGGTGCCGTGTTATCAAACGAGTCAATCACCGCGACTCGCGCCGCCGCCGTCGCCTTTGAATGGGCCGGTATCGAGCGAGACGCATGTATCAGCGGCCAAGTGGCTTTAGCGCGCCGCTCCGAGGCGGGATTAAAAAGTGATCGCTCGTCATTCGTGCTGCGCGACGGTGATACCCAGATCAAGGCCTCGGTGACGACAGTCGATGGTGGATTTGATGTGGTCCTGGATGGCGAGACCCACCAGGTTCGCGGCCAGTGCGGGCCGATGGTGAAGATCTTCGACGGGACCATTGATGGTCGGCCGGTAGCGGTCCAGATCGAGCGTGACGGTACGAGCTGTAAAATCGGTCATGGCGGCGCTGAAAGGCGGTTGCAAGTGGTTTCCGCCAGAGTTTCCGCGCTTCTTGACCTGATGCCGGTCAAGCAGGCACCGGATATGTCGCGCTTTCTGTTATCGCC
>JAPKDN010000167.1 GCA_028822575.1 Alphaproteobacteria bacterium
ACGGTCGGCGCGTCAGTGCCATGCTTGATTTCCAAATCATTTGCGGGGACCAGGGCGGCGAACATATCCTTCAGATTGCCGGCGACGGTCACATCGCTGACCGGGTAGGTGATCTCGCCATTCTCGATCCAGAAACCGCCGGCGCCGCGGCTATAATCGCCAGTCACCATGTTCACGCTCATACCCATCAGTTCGTTGACATAGATCCCCGAGACGATGTCCGCGATCAGTTCCTCAGGCGCGAGGTCGCCGGCCTCTAGATACAGGTTCGTCGGGCTAGGGCCAGGCGTGCCTCCAGCGGAGCGGGAGGCATGGCCGGTAGACTTCATGCCGAGTTGACGAGCAGTTGCCTGGTCGAGGAACCACGTGCGCACGATCCCGCCCTCGATGATCGCCCGGCGTTCGAGGGCCAGTCCTTCGGCGTCAAAAGGTTTGGAGCGAATCCCACGATCTCGGCTTGGATCGTCGATGATGTTGACGCTCTTGGCGAATATGGCGGTTCCCATCGCATCTTTCAGAAAGCTGGTGCCTCGGGCGACCGAACCTCCATTCAGGGCGCTGGCGACATGGCCGACCAGGCTGCGGCTTGATCTTGGGTCATAGACCACCGGGACTGAGGCGCTGGATGGGCGGCGTGGGTTAAGGCGCCGGACCGCGCGCTCGCCGGCGCGGCGGCCAATCTGGGCGGCGTCATCAAGATCCGCCTCGTAGACGGTGTGGGAATAGTCGTAGTCCCGCTCCATGTTCTGACCTTCTCCGGCGAGAACCACCGCGCTGACACTATGGCTGGAGCGTTGATAGGTGCCACTGAAACCGTTGCTGGCGACCAGTACGATGCGGCTGGCGGACCAGCTGGCCTCGCCACCTTCGGAGTTGGTCACGCCCCTGATCGCCAGCGCGGCTTCCTCGGCGACTGTCGCCCGTTCTACAAGACGATCTGCCGGCGGCTCGCTTGGGTCCGACATGTCGATCTCAGGATAGGCCTTGGCGATATCGGCCGGATCGGCGAGCCCAGCATATGCGTCCTCGGGGGTCACCTTGGCCATAGCGACAACTCGCTCGACCAGGGCATCCAGGGCGTCGGACTTCAGATCCGTGGTGGAAACCACCGCCTGTTGCTTGCCCACCAGGACCCGCAGGCCCAGGTCGTGAGATTCGGAACGTTCGACCGCTTCAGGTTTACCGAACCGCTGGGCGGCGGAGATTGACCGGCTATCGATGAAAATCGCGTCTGCTTCAGTAGCTCCCAGCCGTTTGGCCTTCTCGATGAGACCTTGCAGAAGGTCGGTCTTGCTATCCTGGGTCATGCTGGCTCCGGGTAAAGGCATTCCGTTGAGATAAGCCGCCGGACCTCCGAACGCAAGCGCATGCCTGGATAAGAGGCTTAGCCGGGGAGCCAATAGGTTTTGGCGCTGGGATACACCGTTCGTGTCTCAATCCGTTCTGCCGGCTTGGCGAGGGTATGGGCGGCTGCTTTCCAGATCGCGTAATGTGGCGCGGCGCGATGTGCCTCTACGGCGGCCTCGTCTCGGTAGACCTCATAAAAATAGTAGACGTTGTCGTCTTCCACATCCTGCAGGACGTTAAAGCGGGCACATCCCGGCTCGTCCCGTTCTGAGCCGAGCGCGTCGACTTCGATCGCGGCCAGGAATTCCTGGCGCAGTTTCGGTTTGATCGTCACCTTTATCCACTTGGCGAGCATCGGTTTTTCCTTTCAAGGTGGTCTGCTAACCTAGCTTAGATTAGCCAGCCGCTCGGCCAGAAGATCAAAAAAACCGTCCGCGTCCACGTTATTCAGCACAAACGCGTTCCTCGGTCGGTCGGTGACGCGCCACCAGTCAACCACGGTGGCGCCGCGGGTCAACTCGGAGACGGTTTCGATTTCGACATTACATTCCCGGCCAGAGAACAAGTCTGGCCTCAGCATCCAAGCGATGGTTGTCGGGTCATGCAATGGGCCACCTTCGGAGCCATATTTTTTCTCATTGTAGCGTCCGTAGAAGGTCAGCATCTCGACCAACGCCCGGGCGGCGGGGTTGTTGACCGCGCGGATGCGTTTCACGCGCTCGGGCGTCGTCAGTACCTTATGTGTAACATCAAGAGGCATCATCACGATCGGAGCGCCACTGGCAAAGACGACGCGGGCGGCTTCCGTGTCGGCGTAGATGTTGAACTCGGCCGAGGGCGTGATGTTGCCCTGGGCGAAATAGCCGCCGCCCATTAGCACGATTCGTTCGATGCGGTCGGCGATGGTCGGCTGTTTTTTAATCGCCAGGGCGATATTGGTCAGCGGTCCGATCGCGCACAGTGTGACTGTACTGGTGGCCTCACGCATCAATGTCTCGACGATGAAATCCACCGCGTGGCCATTTTGGAGCGCGAAAGATGGCTCAAACAATTTTGGTCCGTCTAGGCCGGATTTGCCGTGGGCATGCTCGGCGGTTACTTGCCGCGCGCCGAGCGGTTTGTCTGCGCCGGCGAAGACCTTGATATCAGTCTGCCCGGCCATCTCACAGATGATCCGGGCATTACGTTCCGTCAGAGCCAGAGGCACATTGCCGGCGACCGCGGAGATGCCGAGCAGCTCAATCTCGGGGCTGCCCAAAGCCATCATGATCGCGGCGGCGTCATCTTGGCCCGGATCGGTATCGATAATAAATTTCATCAATGATTTTTCTCCCGCTCGCGCCGAGCCTCAAAGGCGTGGGCTTAATTTTTCCAGATCCCGCGGCCGCTCCCTGGTAGGCCGTACCGTTCCCACTTCCCATCGACCAGATCGATGGTTCCCTGGTCCATGTGGATCTCCATGCCCCATTCGCGCTTGGTCTCGGGCGGCCATTTATTGGTCGCGTCGAGGCCGATCTTGCTACCGAGGCTGGGCTCGGGAGAAGCAAAATCGAGATAGTCGATCGGCGTGTTCTCGATGATCGTGACATCGCGGGCTGGGTCCATGCGGGTCGAGATCGCCCACATCACGTCCTTCCAATCACGAGCGTTGATGTCATCATCCACGACGATCACCCATTTCGTATACATAAACTGACGCAAGTAAGACCAAGCGCCCATCATGACTCGCTTGGCGTGCCCTGGATAAGCCTTGCGCATCGAGATTACCGCGATCCGGTAGGAGCACCCCTCCGGCGGTAGCCAGAAGTCGGTGATTTCTGGGAATTGCTGCTGGAGCAGGGGAATGAACACCTCGTTTAGTGCTTCGCCCAGGACCGAGGGTTCGTCCGGTGGTCGGCCGGTAAAGGTCGTCAGATAGATGGGGTCGCGCCGCATAGTGGTGGCGCTAATCTTGAAGACCGGGAAGGACTCCACGGAATTGTAGTATCCTGTGTGGTCCCCATAGGGTCCCTCGTCGCCATAATCCTCTAGCGAGACGTGCCCCTCGATGATGATCTCCGCTTCGGCGGGAACTTTCAGGGGGACGGTTTTGCAATCGACCAGTTCCACCCGCTGGCCACGCAGTAATCCGGCGAACTGGTACTCGCTCAACGTGTCGGGAACCGGTGTCACGGCGGCAAGGATGGTGCCGGGGTCGGCGCCGATGACCACGGCGGCGGGGAAAGGCTCCAGCCGACCGGCTTTCCAGCGCGCGTGGTGCTGGGCGCCGCCGCGATGCTTCAACCAGCGCATCAGGGTGGTATCGGGCCCGGTCACCTGCATGCGGTAGATGCCGAGGTTGAAGGCATCCTCACGTTTGCTGGTCGGGCCTCGGGTGACGACCAGCGGCCAGGTGATCAACGGCGCTGGCTCGCCCGGCCAACAGGTTTGGATCGGCAGGGCGGAAAGGTCGATATCCTGGCCCATCAGAACCACGTCCTGGCATGGTCCGTAGGCGGCGGTCCGCGGTTTCATCGCCATCACGGTTTTGAGAAGCGGGAACATGCCAATCGCCTCACGCCAGCCTCCCGGCGGTTCCGGTTGTCTTAGAAAGGCCAAGGTTTCGCCGACCTCGCGAAGCCCGCAGGGTTCCCGGTCCATGCCCCAGGCGACGCGCTCTACCGTGCCGAAAAGATTGGCCAGCGCTGGCATGCCATAGGATGAGCCATCTTCTCGCACGACGTTCTCGAACAGGACCGCCGGTCCTTGCTCGGCGAGTAACCGGGTTTGGATCTCAGTCATCTCTAGAATTGGAGAAACTGGTTCCGAGACCCGGACCAGCCGGTTCTCGCGCTCCAGCCGGGCGATGAATTCACGTAAGGATGCATAAGGCATGGGGCTTGTCACGCGGTTCAGGGGAGGCTATCTCGCTTATGACTTAGACCATGCTCGTTGATCCGCAAAGCGCGATGCGAGACCCTCCGATTATCCGAGGATCAAAAGATGGCTGACCCGATCGTCCACGCGATTGCCACGACGCAAGGCCATAACAGCTTTTCCGTGCACGCAAGAGAGTTCTTCATGGGAATGTCTCGGTGTCTGCCGTTAATGTGTTCCCAGTGGATTCGCAAATTTGGCGCCGAGAGCCAGGCGCGGGTATTTCAGGACCGGGAACTGGTTCAGCGATATTTTCCGGGTCGCCCCATTGTCTCCATCAGCCTCAATGTCGCGTCCGAATTCGACATTTTGTATGCAGCGCCGGGCCCGCGTATCGGCTTCACGGTCTGGGATCCCAACCTTATCCCGGAAAGTTGGGTCGAACCGCTGTCCAAGATCGATCGCATATGGGTTCCCTCGCAATGGGGCCGGAGGGTGCTCGGCGCGAATGGCATCGATACTCATAAGATTGATGTCATGCCCGAGGGAGTGGACTCTTCGATCTTTCATCCCAATGGTCCGGCGATCGCGAATATCGCGGCGCTGCCGGGGTTCAAATTCATCACGGTCGGCAAATACGAGGAACGCAAGGCGACCGGCGAGATGATCAAGGCCTTCGACGATGAATTCGCCGGGAAACCGAATGTCTGGTTTGTGATCTCCTGCCATAATCCCTATGATAAAACACTGAATCTACGTGACGAGATTCGGGCACTTAACCTGAAGGACCCCAGCCGACTGATGTTCATTCCGGTTCTGCCGACGCATCGGGACCTAGCCAAGCTCTATCGCTCATGCGACGCGTTCGTCGGCGCTAGCCGGGCCGAGGGATGGGGGCTCTGTCATATGGAGGGGGCGGCTTGTGGCTTGCCCTTGATCACGACAAACTACTCTGCGCCATCGGAATGGGCAGCTGGCCATGCCTATTTTATTGATCACGGGATGACCAAGGTTAAAACGTCGTTTTTCTACCGCCGGGATGGTGATCAAGGCTCGTGGGCGGACCCGGATTGGTCACAGTTTCGGCGCGCGATGCGCCACCTGGTGAACAATCCGGAAGAGGCCAAGCAACGGGGCCAAGCGATCTCGGAACACGTGCGCAAGAACTATGACTGGTCGGTCACCGCCGCACGTGGCGCCGAGTTGGTCCGGCAAATCGTCGCCAGCTAATTATATCGAGGAGATATTCGATGAACTTCAACTGGGACCCGCATCCCGACGATATCGCCTCGGTTAAGGCCTGGTTGGATCTTTGGCAGCCTTGTGTTCAGAACGTCGATTTCGCACCCGCGCGCCGGCTGTTCGCCGAGAACGTGGCATCGTTTGGCACCCATATGGACATCGTCGAGGGGCGGGATGCCTTAGAAAAAAACCAATGGCGCGCGGTGTGGCCAAGTATCGACGACTTCGCCTGGGATTTTGATGCCATGCGGATCGGTGTGTCGCCGGACCGATTGAGTGGTTTTCTCGTCACGACTTGGACATCGACCGGTTATCATGAGGACGGAAGCCGCTTTGATCGGCCCGGCCGGACCACGGTGATGCTGACACGCGACGGTTTGCAGGGTGACTGGTTGGGCGTTCACACCCATTTCTCTCTCTTCCCGGGTACGCCGGGGCGATCGCATGGCTCGCGACCGGCGAAATCTTGATCCGGGCCTGTTTTTGTCCTGTTGTTCGTTCTTTAGTTTGCCGGTGATTCGATAAGACTGGCGAGCCGGCTCTTTTGATGGTGGTAATCGTTGAATAAATTAGTTCACGTCAAAACGCGTTTAGAATGAGGGCGGTTAGTATTTTAGGTGGGTTTTCGTCTGGACCAAAGCGTCCTAAATTTTTCAACGACCCTACATTTCATTTACAATTCTCAAGCTTACCTTTGTGGTTTGAATGATCGCCCAGGGGTAGAACGCGGAATATTCTGGGTCGACAGTGAATTTTCTGAAGATGTTTGGGTGGAAGGCTACGCATTCAGGGATTTCAATACCGTGATCAACGTGGCTCGTAAAATCAATATTAGGGATGATGGATTTTGGCTGGATTGGACCAAGGGTCCTAATCAAGCCTGTTGCGACATGGGGTACCTTGCGAGGGCTGCTTCCCGGCGTGGGGCTCGCGGCGGAAGGAATGATTCTCGCCTTCGTCTTTTTCACCGCGTTGAATGTCGATCTCGCCAACGGAATTTACTCCGACATCAAAGGATGGATCGAGTCAGCGCTGAATTGATACTACATCAGCGCGGTCACGATAATGTTGTTCGTATGTTTCTATTTGATGTGTAGCCGACATGGCCTAATCAGGTTGGGCGACGAAGACTCCAGGCCCGAATTGAGCAATTTCTCATGGTTTGCCATTCTGTTTTCGGCGGGTGTCAGGATTGGCTTGCTGTTCTTCGGGCTCGACGAGCTGATCTTCTATTTCGATACGTCGGCGGCCTGGGGCTATCCAAACAACTCCCAAGCCGATCACGCCGGGATAACCAAGATGACCGTCGACCTAGGTGTTGCGGCGATGTGGGTCACCTATTTCCAACTGGGTTTCCGCGGCTGGGCCGTCTACGCGATGGTCGGTCTGTGTCAGGCATATTTCGGTTTCCGCAAGAAGCTCCCGCTGATTCTGCGCTCGACGCTGTATCCGGTCATCGGTGAGCGAATTTATGGCCTAATCGGTCATGCAGTGGATCTGCCCGCGGAGTTTGGCACCGTGTTTGGCGTCGCGACTTCTCTCGGTCTGAGGGGCAGCCAGATGGCTGTGTGCCTAAACCACTTGTTCGAAACTGACGCCGGAACCACCACTCAGGTCATCTTGATTGGGTTCATTTCTATGGACGCGACCATGTTGGCGGTTTCTGGCGTCGGTGATGGAAGCTAGATCATCTCCTGGTG
>JAPKDN010000168.1 GCA_028822575.1 Alphaproteobacteria bacterium
GGCAAAGGTCAGCAAAAGGTATGCCAGTAAAACAATGCGAGCCGCCACTCGTCCGCGCATGCCGGATTTTCGGTGGACATATAGGATTCCGACGATCACGACAAACGCCCCGATGCTTAGTATGGTCTTATGATCCAGGGCCAGGATCATACCGGTCTCGCGCAGTTCCAACACAACGCCGCTCAGCAACCCCACCGCGAGAATAACGACCGAGGCTGTCAATAACCCGACCAACAAACGTTCGGCGTCCATGACGGCGGGCAAATGACCCGTCAATCTGTTCGACGTCTTCCGCTTAAGCGCCCGTTCGGAGAGGAAAACCGATAGGCCCGCAACGGCCGCCAACGTCACTAGGGCATATGTCGCGACGGAACAAACGATGTGAACGATCACCCAAGGCGATGGCGCCACGCCGCCATCGAGGCCCGTGTCCTTGGCCTGAAAGACCATTGCCGCAAGACCAAGCAAAAAAAGATACGGCAACAATAGTGGTGCCAGTGCCCGCGCCTTTGCGTTGATCACGCAGACCACAAGAAAACACAAAAGGCTGGCCGAGATCGAAAGCCAAAGCGCGACCGCAAAATCCGCGCGCCAATAACCGGAAAACAAGTTGGCTGACCAAAGGCTAGGTCCGGCGACCGCTAGAATCAGCAAGGTCCAACCATGCACGGCCCCACCTTGCCTTTGCCTGAAGGGCTGAACGGCGGCGGGTAACAAGGCCGCGAGGGCGGCGACACCAAAGACGAAAGACAGAGCCATGGCACGACTATATCATGACTGTGACGCTTAGGCGTGATTGAAGTCCATTGGAACGGAAAAACAGAATGGAAATAACCAGCGGTGGGACCGTTGGCCTGGTTGTAGCGGCCGGGCGGGGTGAGCGGGCTGGCGGTTCACTGCCGAAGCAATACCGCCGGATCGCCGGAGAGGCGCTGGTGGCCCGCGCCGCTGCAGCCCTGCTTGCCCATTCGCGCATCGATGCCGTCGCCGTGGTGATCGGCGCCGGACAAGACGCGCTATATGATCAGGCCTGCGGCCATATGGCCTTGCTTACCCCTATCGAAGGTGGCGACGAGCGCCAGGACTCGGTGCGTCTTGGACTCGAGGCCCTGACCAGGATCCGACCCAAGCGTGTGTTGATCCATGACGCCGCGCGCCCGTTCTTGCCGCCAATCATTGTAGACAGACTGCTCGACGCCCTGGACCAAGGTTCGGGTGCACTTCCCACTCTCCCCGTTGTGGATACCCTGAAAAGGGTGCGAGATAATCAGGTCGAGGGCACCGTGGATCGGACAGGTCTTATTCGGGCGCAAACTCCACAGGCTTTTGAATTCGAGGCAATCCTCAGCGCACATCGCGCCCTGGCTGGAGAAGCGTTGACCGACGATGTCTCGATCGCTGAACAGTCAGGCATGACGGTCACCGCCGTCGCAGGTGACGAGGCATTGTTCAAGGTCACCAACCCGGGGGATTTTGAACGCGCAACGCGGCATTTGGCGGTGGCGTACGAGACCAGAACCGGCTCGGGCTTTGATGTCCACCGTCTAGGTGAGGGCGATCATGTCATGCTGTGTGGCGTCGCGATTCTCCATGGCCAGGGCCTGCTCGGCCATTCCGACGCCGATGTTGGATTGCATGCCCTAACGGACGCGCTTCTTGGCGCGGTGGCGGCGGGGGATATCGGGTTGCACTTCCCACCCAGCGACCCCAAATGGCGAGGCGCGGCGTCTGATCGGTTCCTCGAACACGCGGCCACTCTGGTGCGGGTTGGAGGCGGGACAATAGTTAATGTGGACGTGACCTTGATTTGCGAGCGCCCCAAAATCACTCCGTACCGTGACGCCATGCGCGAGAGAATTGCCGCGATTTTAGGAATCGCCATGGGCCGGGTGGCCATCAAGGCGACGACAACCGAACGTCTGGGCTTCACCGGTCGCGGTGAAGGTATCGCCGCCCAGGCCACGGCCACTGTCCGGACACCGTTTGCAAATGACTGACCCTCGCCCCTCGATCGCCAACCCTGCAGTTTTGTTGGCGACCGTATTTGGCATCGGCTGGCTTCCGTTCGCGCCGGGCACCTGGGGCTCTCTCATCGCGCTACCGCTGGGTTGGTGGCTTATGATGGCAGGCGGAATTCCAGCGTTGAGCGGCGCGATCGTCGTCGTCTTCGCGGTCGGAGTCTGGGCCTGCGCCGGTTACTCAAAGGCTACCAGCACACATGACGCCAGGGCTTGCGTGATCGATGAGGTGGTAGGGCAATGGATCGTTCTTTTGGTCGTCCCGCTCAATCCTTTAATTTACGTCGGCGCGTTCGTGGCATTTCGATTTTTCGATATCTTGAAACCGTGGCCGACCGGATGGGTGGACAGAAATATCCATGGTGGGACCGGGGTCATGCTGGACGATGTTCTTGCCGGCATTCAGGGTGCGGCTGTCATGTGGCTCGCTGTAAGCAGCGTGGCGGTACTTGGATAATTTAAAAAAGCTGTTCTAGCGTTCAACGAAACTGTTTTGAGGTGCCGCGATGACCGCCCTCCCCGATGATCTCATGCAAGCCGCGACGGCATTATTGGATCTATGCAAGGAGGCGGGTGTGATGCTAGCCACGGCTGAAAGTTGCACTGGCGGGCTGATTGCCGGGTGCCTGACCGAGATACCCGGCTCATCCGCTGTCGTCGATCGGGGCTTCGTAACTTATTCGAACGAAGCCAAGAACGAAATGCTTGGCGTCCCGATGGAGATCATCGTATCACATGGCGCGGTGAGCGAGCCTGTCGCGCGCGCCATGTCCGAAGGCGCTCTCAGTCGTTCTCGCGCGGATATTACGATAGCGGTAACAGGGGTCGCGGGCCCCGGCGGCGGCACCGAGGCCAAGCCCGTGGGGTTGGTGCATTTCGGCTGTGCCAGCCTATTGGGCAGCACCAGCGCCGCCCACCATATTTTTCACGGCGACCGATCCGCTGTTCGCCTCGAGACGGTGCGAACTGCCCTAACCCTGATCAAGAATAAATTGGCATCACGATGACGCGCGACATAGGGCGTCCAGTTTCGATTGGTCCCCGGCACGCTTTTACCCCAAACAACAAATGGGCCGGCCTGGTTTCCCAAGCCGGCCCAAAGAATGGCCTTAAGTGCTTATCAAGTTGTATAACTCGAGAACGCCTGTGTGGTGGCACGGGCGGTATCGTCAGTCTTAATGTTGACCACCGCGATCCGGCCTTTGTTCACCTCGGCCTGGGCACGTTCCAGGGCACCACGGATCTCGCCGGGCTCTTCGACATACTCGCCATAACAACCAAGCGCCTCGCCCATCTTGTCATAGCGGGTAAAGCCGAGGTCCCGACCCGGCTTGTCTTTTTCCGGGTCGGCGGTCCAGCCACCATTGAGGCTAATTACCACCAGGACGGCGATGCCGTGACGAACTGCCGTATCCAGTTCCATGGCGTTGAGGCCAAAGGAGCCATCGCCATGCACCACGATCACCTGTGTATCCGGCTTGGCCACCTTGGCGCCAAGACCGAAAGGTAGACCGACGCCCATGGTGCCAAACGGACCCGAGTTCATGCGATGTCCCGGCGTAAAGGTCGGCATGGATTGACGGCCATAGTTCAAGATCTCCTGGCCATCGACCACCAGGATCGCGTCCCGGTCCATGAAGTTCTTCACTTCCTCACAAAGCCGGAGCGGGTGGATCGGCGTGGCGTCAGAGACGCTGTTACCTCCCGGACGGGAGCGCTTTGCGGCCTCGTCGTCGCCGAGACGCTTGCGCCAACCGGCGTAGCTGTCAGTGGTCACGTTGCCGTAGAGCTTGGCGTTGATCTGACCAAGCACCGCCTTGGCGTCGCCGACGATACCGATATCAATCTGGCGGGGACTGGTGCTGATCTCATCCTCGTCGATATCGATGCGTACAATGGTGGCGTCGGCGTTGAACCGCGGAGGCGCCGCATGACCGATGATGTAATTCATGCGGGTGCCGACAATCATGATTAGATCAGCATCGCGGAACGCCGCCGACCGTACCGTCATGAAGGATAGCGGATGATCGTCGGGGATCACGCCTCGGCCCTGAGGAGTGGTGTAGAAGGGAACGCCGGCCTTATCGACGAATTCGCGCAGCTCTGGCGAGGCGTCAGACCACAGAATACCGCCGCCAGTAACGATCACCGGCCGCTCAGCCTTGGACAGGGCGGCGATCGTCTCGTCGACCAACTCGGGAGAGGCGTGTGGGCGCGCGCGCGGCAGTTTACGACCGGAGATCGACCAATCAACGTCAGCTTCGTCGATCGTCTCGTAAAGAATATCACCCGGCATATCTAGATAGACCGGCCCTGGCTTACCTGCCATCGCCTTTTGAAAGGCAACATTGACCATCTCCGGGATGCGTTTCAGAGAATAGACCCGCTCGGCCCATTTGGTGCAGGGCTTCATCATCGCTAGCTGGTCTATTTCCTGAAAGACCTGCTGGCCATAGGCCTTGAACGGGCTGGACCCACCGATCGCGACAACGGGCACACAATCAACATAGGCGTTGGCGATACCGGTGATCAGATTGGTCACGCCCGGGCCACTTGCAGCCATGCAGACACTGGGCTTGTTCAGCAGCCGACTATAGGCCTGCGCCATGAAGGCGGCAGCCTGCTCGTGCCTGGCGTCGATCGGGCGAATACCCTCCTTGATGCAAGACGCCTCCGCCAGCAGCATTGGGCCGCCCATGAGGAAGAACAAGTCGTCCACGCCTTCGTTGCGCAGCGCCTTGGCTAGAATTTCCGAACCGGTGAGTTGGGCCACCGTTGCCTCCCTTGTTTATTGAACCGATTATTAAACTTTTGCCATCCCGGCGAAGGCCAAGACCCATTTCGCTAAACTTTTAACATTCCCATTGCCTTAACCACGCGCTGAGTAATGCCTTTGATCGACGCAACCACAAGGTGAATAAGTCAGCGCAATGGTTCCTGGCTTCCGCGGGAATGATGGCTTTGTAGCTGCGACAACCATACCTAAATCGCGCCGGCCTTCTTTAGCTCTGCGATATCGGCCTCGCCCATATCGAGCCAGTCAGACAACACCGAGTCGACATGCTCGCCAAGCAACGGGGCCGGCGGGATTGGCAGATGCGCGTCCCCAACCTTCACCGGCCAGGCTGGCATCTTGTACTCGCCACGTTCGGGATGGTTCATCTCCTGAAAGATACCGCGCGCGTTTAGATCAGGATCGTCATAGAGCTCGGCGACATCCAGGACCGCTCCGCAGGGCACACCGCACTCGCCAATCATTTTCATCGCCGTGCGCTTATCGTGTTGTTTGGTGAATTCGGTCAGGATCTCGTCGATCACCGCTTCGTTCGAGGCCCGCTCCTTAGGTCCTGCGAACCGGGGGTCATCAGCCAATTCGTCACGACCCAGCAGCTTGCATAGCCGATGCCAGTGATGGTTTCCGGCCCGGGTTGTGTAGATGTAAACATAGTCGTTCTTTCCGCCCGGCTTGCACGGGAAGATCCCGACCGGCGCGTTACCGGTGGTGAACAATTTCGCCCCGGCCCGTGGCGCGGCTTTACCGTTCATGTCGCGATAGGCATAGGCAAGGCGTGTGTATTGAGTCATCGCGTCCTGCATGGCGAGTTGCAGATGCTCACCCTGTCCGGTCGCCTGCTGACGGTACAGCGCACCGAGAATCGTGACCGCCATGAGCATACCCGTGCCGGTATCCGCCAGGGTAACACCCGGCTTGCAAGGTGCGCCATCCGGCTCTCCGGTAATGCTCAGCACGCCACCGGCGGACTGCCCGATCATGTCGAAGGAAAGATAATTTTCGTAGGGGCTACCCTCGGCAAACCCCTTGACCGAGGCATAGATGATGTTCGGGTTCTCGGCCTTGAGCGATTCATAATCGAGCCCCATGCGCTTGACCACGCCCGGCGCGAAGTTCTCGATGAAGACATTAGCTTCTTTCACCAATTTCTTCACCAGTGCCACGCCTTCCGGCGTTTTCAGGTTACAGGTGATGCTTTTCTTGCCAGAATTGAATTGCATGAAATAGAACGAATCCATATCCGGGTTCTCGGATGTCGCATACCGCCCAGCATCACCGCCCTTGGGGTTCTCCAGCTTCACAACCTCGGCGCCCATCCAGGCGAAAGTCTCGGTGCAGGACGGACCTGCCTCGAACTGAGTCATATCCAGAACACGCACACCCGCGAGCATCCCCTCGCCACCATTGGTAGCCATGGTCACTTCCTCCAAATTGCAGCGTTGTAGTGTGACATGGTTTGACGGCTCGGCAATGCAAAGACAGCATCGGATATGTGGAATTCGATCGCCGCGCTCGACGCATGCCCCCGGATGGCTGCATCATGCGCAATGAAATGGGCTGAACCCCCTGAAGGAGCACGAGCATGGCCTATGAAACCATCGAAGTGAAACGGCTTACACCGCGTATCGGCGCCGAAATTTCAGGCATCAATCTCAACGCCCCACTCGGCAATCAGCAATTCCAAGAGGTCCATGATGCGTTGATGGAGCATTCCGTCGTCTTTTTTCGGGACCAAAAACTTGATGTGGACCAGCACAAGGCCTTTGGGCGACGCTTTGGCGAGCTGCACATTCACCCGGGCTCGCCGCCGCCGCCGGGCCATCCAGAAATCCTGATCGTCCATGCTGACAAGGACTCCAAGCGCATCGCCGGCGAGAAATGGCATACCGACGTCTCCTGTGACGAGGAGCCACCCATGGGTAGCATCCTTCATCTCTGGGACGTTCCCGAGAGCGGCGGCGATACGCTGTTCGCCAGTATGTACGCTGCCTATGATGCGCTGAGCGATCGGATGAAAGTCTATCTCGAAGGTTTGACAGCGACTCATTCGGGAGAGCATGTCTACCGTGAGCGTTATGCCGACCGTGGTCATGACGACGCCGGCATGGCCTACCCCAGGGCTGTTCACCCCGTCGTGCGCACCCATCCGGTAACAGGTCGCAAGGGCTTGTACGTGAACCGCACCTTCACGACCCGCATCAACGAGCTGCACCGAGACGAAAGCCGCGCGATGCTTCAGGTCTTGTGGGATCACTGCGAGAAACCCGATTTCCAGGTGCGCTTCAGCTGGGAACCGAACAGCGTTGCCTTCTGGGAC
>JAPKDN010000169.1 GCA_028822575.1 Alphaproteobacteria bacterium
AATGGGGGGGTGTATTTTAGAAAACTTTCACATGCCTTACGCAGAGTATCGAAGGTGCGGCGGCCTTCGGCATGATTTGCGCAATTGTTTACAACCAAGCGAATATCGGCGGCGGGATTGGCCAGAATCGTGATCTTAATGAACGCATAGGCATCGGTCAGGGACGTCGGCTCCGTTGTGGTGACGACGATGATTTGGCCGGCGCGACTGGACAGTCCTCTGACCGTGCGATCGATCCCGGCGCCAAGGTCCATGATCACCTGGTCATAATCATCCGACAAATGCACCAGATCCGTGCCGAGCCTAGCTAGGCGGCTGGGCGGCAGTGCGGCCAAGGTGCCGGAGCCGGAGCGCCCCGCCAACACATCGAAATTACCGTCTGGGCAATGGATCTTCGCTTGCGCCAGGGTTATGCGCCCAGAAATAACGCCGCCAAGGTCGCGCTGGGGCATCAGGCCCAGCTGGATATCCACATTTGCCAGGCCTAGATCTGCGTCAAAGAGCAACGCGCGCTGGCCATGTTGGGCGAAGGCATGCGTGAGTGTGACCGAGAACCAGGTCTTACCGACCCCTCCCTTACCGGATGCGACGGCGATGATGTTGCGCCCTTTCTTCAGTGGCTGTGACGTGCCTTGGGCGGACTTGACGTCGGGAGATACGTTCATATCCGAGCATCCTTGGTTGTTGGCGCGCTAGTTACGCTTCGATGTAGGGGCCGGCGTTTTGGCCAGGTATTCAACGCTCGAGGCCTAGGGATGGATCCGGCGTTTCTTTGCCGCGTGGCGTCCAAGTGCGTCGTCGTCCGCTTCCGGGAGCAATAGTCGTGCCAGAGCAACGGGATTGAGAGGTTTTAATCCGTCGGTGACGTTTGGACCTACGCCGGCGCCACAAATCGCGAGTTCCCCGGCACTAGCCGCGCTCAGCAGAGCACCATGGCGGCGGGCAACGTCAATGCGGGTGACAATCAATTTTCGCGCACCGAGATCCCGGTAAGCTTCCGCAAGGTCGCCTGCTTCAAGCGAATCGGTCCCGTCCGAGAGTAGGAGGACAACATCAGCATCAACGGCTTCTATTAACTGCTGTTGGCGGGTAAAGTCGCGTTCATCGAAAGGGTTTCCGCCGGCGCAATCGATGATCGTCGCCGCTTTTGGGTCACCCGCGGCAATAGCATCGCGCAGCGCCTCCGGATCGCCCGCGCTCATCAGGTCGATTTTGAGGATTTTGGTGAATGCCTCGAGTTGCTGAAATCCACCCGCGCGGATTGTATCGGTGGTGATCACGTTGATTGGTCGCCGGGCCATAACCGCTTGGGTGGCGAGCTTGGCTGTCGTTACGGTTTTTCCGGCTCCCGGCAGGCCGACCAGCAGGGTGGCCCCAGCGGTTTTTGTGTTCGGAACGGGGACGAAATTGAACACTTGGTCAAAAGCGCCCGCGAGGGTCAGGTGAGTTTGACCCATGGATAGATTATTGGCGATTGCAAGGATTTGATCGGTTACCGCTCCTGGCACCCCATGGCGGGAGAGCGCATCACTGATGGCATCCATAGACTCAGGAAATTCGTCGAACCCAAGCTCTTCCTCGAAGCTTTTCTCTTCCTCTACAAGGTCGATTGCGGCGGTGATTCGCACCCCTAATCCGTTTTCACCCTTTTGCGAGGAAACGATGATGGCATCATCGCCAAAATGCTCCTTGACCATGCTCATGGCCTCGGACATCGATGGTGCCGAGAATGTTTTCAGCCGCATCGCATATCCGTTCGCCTGATGCATTCGCGCTCACGCTTCACCACTTTCGCCATCAGACTTGCCCCAGGGTTCTGATCTTGGCCTTGGGATGTATTTCGTTCTGAGACATGATGACGGTCTGCGGTCTGAAGCGTTCAATGATCGAGCGCACGAAGGGTCTTGCCGCCGGTGATGTCAACATTACCGGCGCCTCGCCTGCTTGGCCGAATTGATCCATCACCGTGCGTACATTCGAAATGAACTGCTGCAACAGGCTTGGGGGCATGGATAATTGTCGGTCATCACCCTGTCCGATAATCGATTCCGCGAAGGTTTGCTCCCAGTCCGGGGACATGGTCACGAGGGGGATGGAGCCGTCGGGGCTGGCATTTTGCTCGCTGATTTGTCGGGCCAGTCGAACGCGGACGTGCTCGGTGAGCTGGGTAACGTTTCGAGTGAAGGCACAGGCTTCAGAGACTCCTTCCAGAATTGTTGGCAGGTCCCGTATAGAAACCCGTTCACCAAGGAGATTCTGCAGCACGCGCTGTACGCCGCCGACCGCGATCATGGTTGGCACCACGTCTCCAACTAGTTTCTGATGTTGTGGAGGCAGCTCATCTAGTAGCTTTTGGGTCTCCGTATAGGACAGAAGTTCCGGCATGTTGTCGCGAATCACCTCGGTGATATGCGTTGTAACCACCGTTGAGGGGTCGACCACCGTATAACCTTTGAACATCGCTTCCTCGCGATTGTCCGGATCCACCCACATCGCCGGTAACCCAAAAGTGGGCTCTACGGTCTCGGTACCTGGGAGGTCGATGGGCTGTCCACCCGGATCCATAACAAGGAGCCTGTTTGACCTGATGTCGCCCCGGCCGACCTCGATCTCCTTGATTCGGATGACATAGGTGTTCGCTGGCAACTGCAAATTATCCTGGATACGGACTTGAGGCATGATGAAGCCGCTCTCGGCCGCCAGTTGTCGGCGGAGCGATTTGATCTGATCGGTCAGGCGCTGACCCTCGGTCTCGGCGCTGACGAGGGGCAGGAGGCCGTAGCCAAGTTCCAGGCGAACCAAATCGATATGGAGCGCCGATGAGATCGGTTCCTCCAGCAGCGGCGCGTTCTGATCTCCCAGGGCCAACATCTCGGCTTTTTCGACGGCTTCGTCTCGGCTGCGTTTCAGCAGGAAACCGCCTCCACCTATCAGGATCGCCAGGCCCACAAATGGGATCATTGGGATCCCGGGAAGGAGTGAGAGAATCACCATGAGAAACGAACTCAACGCCAGTGCCTTGGGGTAACCACCGAGCTGGCTGAATATCGCCTTGTCCGTCGAGCCGGAGGTTCCGCTTTTGGTGACCAGCATGCCGGCGGCGGTGGAGACAATAAGCGCTGGAATTTGGCTGACCAAACCATCGCCTACTGTCAGCAACGTATAGGTCTGTGTCGCCTGGCTGAAATCCAAACCCTGTTGGGCGATTCCAATGATGATTCCGCCGATCACGTTGATCATGGTGATGAGCAGGCCGGCGATGGCATCGCCGCGCACGAACTTTGACGCGCCATCCATCGCGCCGAAAAACGTGCTTTCGGAATTTAAGTCCTCGCGGCGCGTACGGGCCTCGTCCTCGTTGATCAGGCCGGAAGAGAGATCGGCGTCGATGGCCATCTGCTTGCCGGGCATCGCGTCCAGGCTGAAGCGCGCCGAAACTTCGGCGATACGCCCTGAACCCTTGGTGATAACGATGAAATTCACGATCACGAGAATCGCGAAGACGATAACGCCAATCACCGGATTGCCGGCCATCATGAATTGGCCGAAAGCTTCGATCACCTGCCCAGCGGCGTCGGTGCCGGTATGGCCTTCAGCGAGGATTAGGCGCGTCGATGCCAGATTGAGCGATAGCCTCAGCATGGTCGCGATCAATAGGATCATCGGAAAAGCGTTGAAATCCAAAGGTCTCGTGATGAATAAGACCGTCATCAAAATCAAAACTGAAAAAGCGATCGAGATACCGAGCGTTAAATCAAGAAGCCAGGTCGGCATCGGCAGTATAAGAACCGACAGAATCGCGACGACGCCCAACGCGAGCGCAATATCGCCGCGCTTGGAGATCTGTGCGAGAATATCGGACCCAGAAAAACCAACGCCACCTGCGCCTTCTTTTTGTCCTTCGTTAGATGCATCCGTCATCGTAACCTATCGATGATTGTTGGCGTCAGGCATGTTTTACACGTGGGCCCGTTCCCCGTCGCCGGGAGATCGTACCTGTAGCCCGGCCTCCGAATAGGCCTTGAGCTTGTTTCGAAGCGTGCGTATCGAAATCCCTAGGATCGTGGCCGCGTGAGTTCGATTGCCAAGGCAATGCTCAAGCGTATTGATGATCAACTGCCGTTCAACATCTGCGACGGTCCTACCTACCATTGGGGTGCTCTCGTCGTCATCATCCGCGGGCATCGGATTGCTAAGCATTGGAGGGGGCGCGGCCGCTGATGCGACGGCCTCGCCCCATGGTGGCAAGGGCGAGGCGATGGGCTCCGCTGATTTAGCTGCGCCGGTCAACGTGATGGATTCATCATCGATCTCGTCACCAGCTGAGAGAAGCACCGCGCGATGCATGGTGTTCTCCAACTCTCGGACATTGCCGCGCCAGTGATGGCCCTCGAGGCGCTTCATTGCGCTTTTGGAGATTGGGCGACAGGGAAGACCATTGGCCTCGGCGTATTTGTCGCCGAAATGTTCAGCCAAGACTCGAATGTCCGCTGGTCGAGCGCGCAAAGGGGGTAGCTGAAGATTGAAGACGTTGAGTCGAAAATACAGATCTTCGCGAAATTTTCCCTCTGAAACGTGGCGTTCGAGATTGCGATTGGAGGTGGCGATCACACGAATATCGATCTTCACGGGTTGTGAGCCGCCCACGCGGTCGATTTCTCGTTCCTGGACTGCGCGTAATAGTTTGGCTTGCAGGCGGATGTCCATTTCGCTGATTTCATCAAGCAGCAGAGTGCCGCCATCTGCTTCCTCGAACTTGCCAACGCGCCGTGCCACGGCTCCGGTGAAGGCGCCTTTTTCATGTCCAAACAACTCCGACTCCAGTAGATTATCCGGAATCGCGGCGCAGTTGACCGAGACGAATTTCTCACCACTGCGCTTACTTTTCGAATGAATGTAGCGAGCTAAAACCTCTTTACCCGTTCCCGAATCACCGGTGACCAGCACGTTGGCGTCAGATGGGGCAATTTGGTTGGCGAGTTTTAAGGTCCCGGCCATCACTGGATCCTTGAAAATAACCGAGGTTTGCTCTTCGGAGACGGCTTGTAGGACGGCGGCGATCATTTCAGGATTTGGGGGGAGTGGGATGTATTCCATGGCGCCTGCCTTGATGGCGGCGACAGCGGCGTCAGGATCATTGCTGACTCCGCAAGCGACGACCGGGGTGTTGATCCGCTCGTCCCTCATGCTGCGCATGAACTTGGCGACCGACAGTTTGATGTCGATCATGACCAGATCCGCGCCTTGACCACCGCGCAGCGCATGCAGCCCGGCGTCGATACTATCGACCTGACTGACCTTCGCGCCTCGCGCAATCGCGATCTGGCCGGCAGTGCTGATATGCCCTTCGAGCATCCCAACGATCAGCAACCGCATGGCACTCTCCCTTGTCTTTCTAGTTCTGACGGCGGACCGCCTGCAGTATTCATCCGAAGTAGTCGAGCCGCTCTGACAGCGGCAGCTTCGTATTTAAATAGGTTTCTAGCAGGCGAGGGTTTTCTTGCCGGCAAACCGATAGCGCGCCTGCCAGATAGATTTCACAAACCAGGATTTCCTCCGTGGTATTGCGATCCAATTTGGCGGCAATGGGCGCGAAGATCATGTAGGCCATGACGGCGCCATAGAACGTCGTAAGGAGGGCCACCGCCATGGCGGGGCCGATTTGCGATGGATCATCGAGATTGCCGAGCAATTGGATCAAGCCTACTAAAGTTCCTATCAACCCCATCGCTGGCGCGACCTCTGCCGAGCGCCTTAGCACGCTGGCCATTCGCTCCCGACGATCCGCGATCGCTTCGACTTCTCGCTTCAGGACCCGAGATACCTGTACCTCGTCGCCACCATCGACGGTCAGTGCGATAGCCCTTTGAAGAAATGGTTCGCTACGAAGTTGTGGAAGCGAAGACTCCAGAGCTAGTACGCCGTGTTCCCGGCTAATCGAGGCGAGGTGCAGAATTCGCTCACATGCGGGGCGAGCCTCCTGGCTTTTGGGAAACATGGTTACCGCGATTTGGCCCATGGCAGCCAAAACCTCGCGAATGGTGAAAGAGACCATGGTCACCGCGAATGTGCCCAATAGGACGATCAACAGGGCGGGGGTGTTATAGAAGGAACTGACCGAACCTCCCGTCACCAAGGCGGTAGCGATCAGCGCGAAAGCAAATATCAAACCAAGCACCAAGGCAGCGTCAAACCCACGGTGGGATGGCGGCAGCTCAAGTTTCCGCGCAGTCCGGCGGCTTATATATTCGGTGGTGTGGCCAGCCGTGTCAGCCATTGATCATGACCTTTCCATGCGAGAAACCCGCGCGCGTGTGTACCATTCTAATCCGGCTAGGTCGCACGGTCGGATTTGATGATTTCCGTCATGGTCACGCCGAGGCGTTCATCGACGATCACGACCTCACCACGGGCGACCAGGCGGTTATTTACATAAATATCAATGGCCTCACCGACCTTACGGTCGAGTTCAACGACGGCGCCGCGACCGAGTTTGAGAAGCTGGCTAACCTGCATGGTCTGTTTGCCGAGCACGGCCGACACCTGAACTGGGATGTCATAAACCGCTTCAAGCTCTCGCGCAGTGATCTGATTGCTCGATTCATCACTATACATTTCCTCTGCTTCTTCATCTTCCACCCCGTCCTTTGGGGTGTCACTATCAAGGTCCGCTAAATTGAGATCATTGTTGTCTGCCATGGTCTACTCCTCGGATACGAGAGCCCGCGCAGGCTCGGTTTGAGGGCGCGTTGGAGCGATGCCCGCTGTATTTGCCAGATAGTCCGTAACCGGAGTATCGGTGTCGTCATTTTCGTCCTCGTCCCGGTCTTCGGCTTCCTTGTCGACCAGGGAACGCGGTTCCGGATGTTCTCGTGCCGGCAATCCTCGCAGAACACGATCCACCATTTCGTCGATTTGCTCCCATGTTTCGTTCAGGGAACGCTCCACGGCGCCGGCATGCCAGGAAATTCGACAATCTGAGAGTTCAAGTTCGGGATCGGCCGTAAGCACAACTTGGCCCTCAAAACCAACGCGCGAAGCCATCAAAGTGACCTTGGAACTCAGCGGGCTCTCCAGCTCGCTCGCGACTCGGATCATCACTTTTGGCTGTTCAG
>JAPKDN010000170.1 GCA_028822575.1 Alphaproteobacteria bacterium
ATGGAAGATCATTTCCTTAGCCTCCAAGAGCGGTTCGAAAATTTCACTTTCACGCCCATTCTTGCGCATTCTTCCGGCTCCACCACCCGGCGTCTGGGGGCCGTGCATGACGTCGTGCTCGCGGATGGCTATGATTTTGACGGGATGAAAGTCTATTCGGCTGGACCCCCAGACATAGTCGAGGCCCTGACGGAAATGTTGATCGCACGGGGGATTCGACCCCAGGACATCCACGCCGAGCCGTTTCGTGTCGCGCCGCCAGAAACCCAGGCGCTGGAAACCGGCAAGCAGGAAGGGACAAACTGATGGCCCAGGCTCGCAATACCACGACCAGCAATACCCGCGCCGACTTCTACGATCGGATCGGCCAGCATGGCATGACACCCTTGTGGGAAGTGATGAGCGGCCTGGTGACACCCGAGCCCGCCAGCCCCTGTGTCCCCGCGCTCTGGCGCTATGACGACATCCGTCCCTTCATCATGGAGGCCGGTGGCCTGATCACCGCCAAGGAGGCGGAGCGGCGGGTTCTGGTGTTGGAAAACCCCGGCATGCCCGGCCAGTCGCGGATCACCCGCTCGCTCTATGCCGGCATGCAGTTGATCCTGCCCGGCGAGGTCGCGCCCAGCCATCGGCATATGCAGACCGCGCTGCGCTTCGTGATCGAGGGGTCGGGAGCCTTTACGGCGGTCGATGGCGAGAAAACGTTGATGCATCCCGGTGACTTTGTCATCACGCCGCAGTGGTGTTGGCACGATCACGGCAATGACAGCGCGGCGCCCATGGTCTGGCTGGATGGGCTGGACATCCCCATCGTGCAGCTATTCGATGCCAGTTTCGCCGAGCATCTCGAAGCCGATGAACAGCCGCTAACCAAGCCTGAAGGAGATTCTCTGGCCCGCTTTGGCAGCGGTTTGCTCCCCGTGGACCAACCACGTGGCGCGATGTCCTCGCCGGTCTTCAACTACCCCTATGGTCGCACCCGCGAAGGGTTGGAAACCATGCGCAAGGCCCAGGAATGGGATCCTTGTCATGGACTGAAAATGAAATACGTGAATCCGGTCACTGGCGATTTCGCGATGGCGACCATGGCGACCTTCATGCAGCTACTACCCAAGGGTTTTATGGGGGTGCCGTACCAATCCACGGACGGGATGGTCTATGTCTGTGTTGAAGGCTTCGGCGAAACCTTGATCAACGGCAAGAGCTTCGCCTGGGGGCCGCGGGATACTTTTGTGGTGCCAAGCTGGGCGAAACATTCTCACAAAGTAACCAGCAATGACGCGGTGTTGTTCAGCTTTTCCGATCGTGCGGTGCAGGAGAAAATTGGACTGTGGCGGGAACGGCGATACGACGGATAATACGCATTGCCATCCTCATCCCTCCAAGGGGACGGTCGACACATCCCCGATCAAACCGTGCGGCGGAAAATGCAAGGCAACGCGAAGCCCTGGGTCTGGTCCGAATTTATTAATGGTCGCCCGTCCGCTTTGGATGGCCATCGAGTTGTCGACGAGCCATGATCCGATACCGAGGCTTTTCTTTTTGGCGTCGACGCGCGCGCCTGACTGGAGGAGTTTTCGTAGTTTATCGGGATCAATACCATTACCATCATCCGCTATTTGAATGATAACCTCTCACGACGACTGCGTGATCATCGAGATTTCAACATTAGTGCCGCCGCTGTATTTCGCGGCATTGTCTACGATAGTCGAAAGAAGGCGGCGTACCGCGCCTGCACCTCCATATAGAACCGCCGGATCCGGGCTATTCAGGATCGACAGGGTCATGCTGGCGCCAGCCAGGGATGCTTGGAGCATCGCCGAATAGATTTCAGAAGTGCATGCAGATCAATCAGGTTTTCGCCTGGCTCCCGCGCGGTTTCATCACGTGCCAAAATCTCGATAATCTCCTCTATCAAGCTCGATAAATGCTGACCACTATCATGGATATAGGTCGCGTAAGATTCTAGCGTCCGCTGCATTTCCGGCTCCATGAAGCCAGTTTTCAAAAGCAGTGAATAGCCGACGATAGTGTTTAACGGCGTACGCAGATCGTGGCTTACCCCCGACAATAAACGGTTATCGGCCTGAATGGTTAACTGGAACGCCGCGTTCTTCAAGTCCAGGGCCGTTGCGAGTGCCCGTTTTTCCGCTGCGAGGGTCTGGGACTTCGACAGTGACCGACATAGACGACCAACCACGGGCTGAACAACGAAACCGCCTGTTTCCTGGCCTCCTCGGCATAGGATCAAGCCCCTCCCACATATCCAGTCAGCATAATCAAAATAAGGACGATGACGCAAACATGAGGATATCGTGACGCCAAGTCACGCATGGGGGCTAAAGCTCTGTCCTGAATTCGGCCGGTATTTTGCAAAAGGTCGTATCTTTGGTTGGGTTCACGCAGGGGTGATCTGGCGATATGGCCAGAAACCCTGGGTGTTCGCGCCTGACCGAAACGAAAATCATGACGACCGCTTCACCCGATGCGGCGGGGCTGATAGTCTGCGGCCATTCCAATCAGAATGCCACTCCGTCCCAATTCGCCCAGGAAGGTTTCCCATGAGCACCGCGATCGCCTCCTGGCCGCAAACTACCGTCCCCGTGGTTGGCAGCGACCCGTTTCCCGTTCGCCGAATCTACTGTGTTGGTCGCAACTACGCGGCCCACGCCCGCGAGATGGGCCATGATCCGGATCGCGAGCCACCGTTCTTTTTCATGAAACCTTTCGACGCGATCGTCCCCACAGGATCCACTATTCCCTATCCGCCCGCGACATCGGATCTGCATCATGAGGTCGAGATGGTGGTGGCGATCAAATCGGGCGGACGCGACATCGCCGAGGCGGACGCCAATGCCTGTGTCTTCGGCTACGCGGTTGGCCTCGACATGACCCGCCGGGATGTTCAGGGCGAGGCAAAGAAGCTTGGACGCCCCTGGGACATGGGCAAGGGTTTCGACAATTCCGCCCCATGCGCGCTAATCCATCGTGTGGAGGACACCGGTATCATCGAGAATGCAATGATTTGGCTGGATGTAAACGGCAAGCGGCGGCAGGAATCTAATGTCACTCATCTGATCTGGTCGATTCCAGAAACCATCGCCTATCTGTCGGCTCTGGTTGAGTTGAAGCCTGGTGACCTTATTTATTCAGGCACGCCAGATGGCGTCGCTGCGGTCGGTACTGGCGATACCCTGCACGGTCATGTCGACGGATTAACCGACCTTACGGTCACCTACGCCTAAGGACCCGCCATGCGCATCACCACTTGGAACATCAATTCGGTGCGGCTGCGCGCGCCGCTCGCGGTCCAACTGCTGGAACAAGTTCAACCGGACGCGCTGTGCCTGCAGGAAACCAAGTGCCCGGACGAGCATTTCCCACATCAGGCGTTCATCGACGCCGGCTATCCGCATATCTCGATCCGAGGGATGAAGGGCTATAACGGTGTCGCTATCGTCTCGCGGTTGCCGTTCACAGCCACCGACGGTTTGGATTGGGTCGGCAAGGGGGATTGTCGGCACATCTCGGCGACATTCGCCAATGGGACTGAGCTGCATAATTTCTATGTTCCTGCCGGCGGAGATGTTCCGGACGTCACCAAGAACGAGAAATTCGATCACAAACTGAAATTTCTCGACGAGATGCGCAACTGGTTCTCGGCCAATCGCAAGCCCGACGCGGCCATGGTCCTGGTTGGTGACCTGAATATCGCGCCGATGGAACATGACGTCTGGTCACACAAGCAGCTCTCAAAAGTGGTCTCGCACACGCCGATCGAGGTGGAAAAGCTGGCCTTGGTGCGAGACGGCCTTGGCTGGATCGATACGGCCCGCCGCATCACCCCTGAAACCGAGAAGTTGTACACGTGGTGGAGCTACCGTGCCCGCGACTGGGCGGCGGCGGACAAAGGGCGCCGGCTCGACCATATCTGGGTAACGCCAGCGCTGGGTGACAAGATCAGGGATTCATCGGTGCTGCGCGACGCCCGGGGCTGGGAGAAGTCCTCGGACCACGCGCCGGTCACGACGGAGCTGGGGTGAGGGATACCAAGGCATCTGATAATCGTCATCCTCGCCCCTGTTTCCACGAGGGCAAGCGCTGGGGTCCATTCCGACCGCTTTGATGACATCACTGATGGTCCAATTTTTGACCTGCGTGACCCTTGGAAAATCATTGGCATGGGCCCCGCGTCAGGCGCGGGATGGCGATCAAAAATAAGGCGAACCGGCCCGACCTCAAGCCGCGACCACACCGCCCAACTCGTCGTCGATAAACGCCTGGATCACCTCTTCCATCGAACGGTCGCGCACGAAGCCAAGATCCAGCGCTTTCTGTGTATCGAATTCCGGTGGCCAGCCGTCGACGATCTTTTGAATGAAAGCGTCCGGCTGCCAATCAATCCGATCCGAGACCGTCTTACCGGCAACGGCCTCCAGTGCGTCGGCCATGGCCCGGATGGTCATGCAGAAGCCTGGCAAGGTTGCCTCGCGGGACGGGCCCCATTCCTCTTCCGCCAGATTATGGGCGCGGACCACGTTTTCGATGATCGAGCGTGGCGAAGCGAGGAACATCCGCGAGTCCGGCGTCACCGGGCAAACTGCCCTGCCGCCCTGGAGCGGCTCGCGGATGATCGAACTCGCGAAGGTCGAGGCTGCCTTGTTCGGTTTGCCGGGCCGCACCACGACAGTTGGGAACCGCAGCGACCGGCCATCGACGAAGCCCTTGCGGCTATAGTCATTCACTAGAAGTTCGCCAATGACTTTCTGGGTGCCATAGGAAGTCTGAGGCGTGCGCGCTGTCATATCGGCGATCACGCCGGGCATGTCACCGCCAAAAGCGGCGCACGAGCTGGCGAAAATCAGTTTTGGCTTGGTGCCATGGCCCCGACATATATCCAGGATCGTCCGTGTCGCGTCCAGATTCACCGCGATACCTAGATCAAAATCCTCCTCGGCCCCGGCGCTGACCACGGCGGCGAGGTGAAAGACACTGTCCGTATCGGCGGGAATCGCCTTTTCCAGCAGAGCATGGTCGGTGATATCGCCGATGACCATTGTAACGCGCGGATCGTCGGCAAGTTCGGCCGTTGGATCGATCACGTCCAACATGGTCAACCGTTCGACCCGCGAGGTCTCGCCGTTGGAGCCGACCAAGGCGTTCGCCGCGAGCAGGCGATGCGCCAGCTTGCGGCCGATGAAGCCTGAGGCTCCAGTAATCGTGACATTCATCTTTCAGCGTCCCCTGTTCAACCGCGCCCCGCAAACCAACCAAGACCGGCCACCGTGTCGCCCTTGGGGCGATACTCACAACCAACCCAGCCGGTATAGCCCAACTCATCCATAAGATCGAAGAGGAATGGGTAGTTGACCTCTCCCACATCCGGCTCATGGCGTCCCGGCGTGCCGGCGATCTGCATATGCGCGGTGATGTCGATATAGTCCCGCATATGCACCGCCAAATCGCCCTCCATGATCTGACAGTGATAGAGATCTAATTGCAGGCGCACATTGTCGGCGCCGACCGCGTCTATGATCGAACGCGCCTGGGCCTGATAGTTCAGGAAATAGCCAGGAATATCGCGAGTGTTGATCGGCTCGATGATCAGGGTCTTACCCTGGGCCGCCGCCACCGGCGCCGCACGCTTCAGGTTCGCGACCAGGGTCGCCCGATGAATATCGCAAGACGCGCCTTCGGGAACCAGGCCGCTCATCGCGTGAATACAGGAATTTCCCAGCACCGACGCATAGCTCAACGCCTGCTCGATCGCCGCCTCGAAATCCGCCTCGCGACCCGGAACAGCAGCGAGACCACGTTCGATATCCCAATTGCCTGGATAGGTATTGAACAACGCTTGGGTGAGACCGTGTTCGTCCAACCGTGCCTTTATATCCTCAGCGGGGAAATCATAGGGGAACAAGAACTCGACCCCCTTGAATCCCGCCTTGGCGGCGACGCCTATGCGGTCAAGGAATTCGTGCTCTGTGAACATCATCGATATATTGGCGGCGAAATTGGGCATGGCGTCCGACCGTCCCTGGCTTATCATTGGGTAAGGGGTTCGGGCGGACAGTACACGACCCTCGCCCGGCCAACCAAGAGCAACATTGATCGATCCGTGCGGCGGTGAGAGGAATTTCGAGATGGCACCAATTCTTGGCTGTATCGCCGACGATTTCACCGGCGCGACCGATCTCGCCAATATGCTGGTGCGCGGCGGGCTAAGGACCGTGCAATTGCTCGGCGTGCCTGATCACGGCGACCCAGTGCCTGATGTCGACGCCGTGGTAGTGGCGCTGAAGTCGCGAACAATCCCACCCGCCGAGGCGGTTTCCCAATCGCTTGCGACCCTGCAATGGCTGCAAGCGGCGGGCGTCCGGCAGACCTTCTTCAAGTATTGTTCGACTTTTGATTCCACGGATGAAGGCAATATCGGGCCGGTTATCGATGCGCTGATGGACAAGCTCGGCGCGGATTTCACCATCGCCTGCCCGGCCTTTCCTGAAACTGGGCGCACGATCTTCAAGGGCCATCTCTTCGTTGGTGATCAACTTCTCTCGGACACCCATATGCGCCAACACCCGCTGACCCCGATGACGGACAGCAACCTTGTCGGGGTAATTGGCCGGCAGACCCGACGAGACGTCGGTTTGATTCAACACAACCAAATCGAGCAAGGCGCCGCCGCGATCACCGCCGCGATGGCGGCGCTCATGGCGGATGGGAAATCCATCGCCATCGTCGACGCGGTTGATGACGCCCAGCTCACCGTCATCGGTGAGGCGTTGACAGGTCTGAAACTGATCACTGGCGGGTCCGGTATCGCGCTGGGACTACCAGCTAATTATCGTAAGGCCGGTCTGGTAGGCGAGAATTCGGGAGCTGACCAGGTATCCCCTGTCGCCGGACTGGCTCTGGTTTTGTCTGGAAGCTGTTCCGCCGCGACATTGGCACAGGTGGCGGCGTTCGCTACGTCACACCCGACGCTGCCTCTCGATCCTCTCGAGATCGCCAATGATCCAGGCGCGATCGACCGCGCCATTGACTGGGCCAAGGACAAATTTTTGGACGGCCCCGCGCTTATCCAC
>JAPKDN010000171.1 GCA_028822575.1 Alphaproteobacteria bacterium
TCAAGCTCGCCTGGAAATGGGGTGTCGTTAACAAACCGGGCGCCTCGAGATCGTCACCACGGTCGGCGGTTTTCATGGCCGCACCCTGGCCACCATGTCTGCCTTTGGTAAGGCCGGGTGGGACGCGATGTTCGAGCCCAAAGTCCCGGGGTTCCCAAAAGTCCCGTTGAACGATCTGGCGGCGATGGAGGCCGCGATAACCGACAAGACCGTCGCCATCATGCTGGAGCCGATCCAGGGTGAAGCCGGGGTCATTCCAGCCGACGACGCTTATTTGAAGGGGTTGCGGGAGATCGCCGACAGGCACGGCCTGTTGCTGATCCTGGACGAGATCCAAACCGGGATGGGACGGACCGGCGCGCTGTTCTGTTTCGAGCATACCGGTGTCCAGCCCGACATCATGACCCTAGGCAAGGGTATTGGGGCCGGGGTGCCGCTGGCGGCTGTCCTGGCGCGTGAAGAGGTCTGCAACTTCGAGCCAGGAGAGCAGGGCGGTACGTATAATGGCAACGCGCTGATGGTGGCGGTGGTGGCGGCGGTCCTGGCCGAGGTCGCGGCGCCGTCCTTCCTTGCCCATGTCAACGCCGCCTCGGAGCGTCTTTTGAGCGGGTTGGAGGCGTTGTTGGTACAGCACGACCTTGGGCCGGTGCGGGGCAAGGGCTTGCTGCTTGCCTTGGATCTCGGTGGGGGCAACGCGGGAGTGATCTCGGATAAGGCGTTGGAACTGGGGCTGTTGCTCAACGCGCCCCGGGCCGACAGTTTGCGCTTCATGCCGGCGCTTAATGTGTCTTTCGCCGAGATCGACCAGATGTTGGAAATCCTTGATGACGTGCTGAGCCAGAACTAGGGCGTTGCCGGGCGCCCGCGTTGATCCGCATGGGCGCCCGGTGCCCTTATGCCTTTACGCCGGGGGCGGCTCTTCCTCAGGGGCCGTTCGCCTTCGGGCCGTCCCAAACGGGATAGTCAATACCAGCGCCGGAAGTTGTTGTCTGGCAGCCCGCCAGCAGACCGGCGACTGCAACCACCATCACGAATTTCAGCATCATCTTCTCCAACAGGTTGGCTCAATGCCCTCCAAGGCTCGGATATGGAGCGCGCCATCGTGATTGCCAGCGTGTTGTCGGTGTTGTGATGACCATTCACGGCGAATTCGGGCGCCGTGACCTGGCGCCCATGCAAAGCCCGTCGTCCTGGTGAAGACCAGGACTCTTGCCGTAGCGTGGCGCACGCGTCGAGATGGCGGCTAGGAATCGGCCATCGGTCATGGGCTACCGCGGGCGGCATAAGCCCTGATCTTCATCAGGGCGACGACAAGAAGTATTGCGCTGCCGCTGGAGCATCACCCGGAGACATTCAGGGCGACCGAGGACCGCTGGGGTTAAGATGGTATTCCCCTGTGAAGCATCCCTACTCGGTTGGGTGCTAGGCCAGCGCTTCGGGCGCGATGTCACCGATGGACGCGGCCAATTCATCCGAATCGCCGTTATCTGCGTCGCCCGGCGTTGGCACCGGGGTATCGAACTCGTAGGTCGGGTCTTCCTTCTGGCGACGGCGTACCTCGGCCATCTCGCGCCACGCGCCGAGCATGGTGCGCGGCTCGGGCATGTCATGGGCGACCAGTTTGTGCAGTTTTTTCAAATTGTAGCAGGGCACCGCCGCGTACATGTGGTGCTCAAGATGCCAGTTCATGCGCCAGTACAGAAACTCGGCGATCGGGTTCAGGGTGATGGTACGCACGCATTTGCGGAAATCGGCGACATTGCTGCGCAAGCCCCCATGCATCGGCATGCCGACCATGAGCTTTAACCAATTGGCGGTGAATTGCTGAAAGGTCAGCACTAGCGGCAAGGCCCACATCTCCGTCGCGATCGACACCACGATCACCCCTCCATGGAACAGCAGCAACAGCCGCGCCCAGTTCACCGCCTTGGCCCGTTCTCCGGCGTGAACTCCATACAGCGCCCGGCTCCATTCCGGGGTGACGACCGAGCGCCCGAAACCGCCAAAAGCCGTCTGGATCGTCCCGCCGATGATCGGGAACATCCCACTGGTCATCGGCCCGCCTAAGAAATTGATGGTGAGCACCTGAAGCACGTGCAGTGGAGTGAAAATGCTGAATTGTGGCAGCAGCACCTCGCGGTCGCCGACCGGGTGCAGAGTGTAGCGGTGATGATAGGTATGGCTGACCGCGTATTCGTGGTGATTGTGCCAGCTGATCAGACTATAGAGCCGAAGGAAAAATTGGTTCAGCGCCCGGGTTTTGAACACCGACCCATGGCCAAGCTCATGCGCCGCGATGCCCTTGAAGAACGAGGCCGAGGTGCCGTGGACGAACAGTGCCAGACCGAAACCGATCCACATCTGCTGGCTGAACAGATACAGCGCGAGGCCGCCGGTCGCGGCGAAGATCAGCAAATGTCCACCGGCCTGCAACCAGCCCTGAAAGTCGTTCGGCTGCATCAGGTCGCGCAGGGAAGCCTTGTCGACCGGACAGCGGTACCACTTAACCTTGAAGGTCTTTCGGACCTCTTCCAGGGGCATGGAAACGGTATCCATCGGCACGATCCTCGAATTGATGACCGCGCGAGTTTACCGTCGCCGACGCGTGGAATGCAAAGCGTCGCTTCTTGGCACCCAGTTCAATGCTCCGCCTTCTCCATGACAACGCCCGTCAGTTCCTCGAAGACCTCGATCAGGCCCCACATCTCGTGCTGTTGCAGGCCCTTGGCGTCGCCGGCGATCCAGGCCTGGGTCGCGGCCGAGCCCATGATCATCGGAAAACCGAGCGATCGCGCCATGTCCGAGGCGAGGCGGACGTCCTTGCTGACGGTCTGCAGCCCCTGGGTCGGCCCTTCTCCGGGCTTTGGCTTGGCGGGAGTGTCGGCCAAGCGGGGGGCTATGTTGTTCAGGATCGTGCTGCCGCCGCTACTCACTTTCAGAACGTCATGGATGATCTTCGGCGTCAGGCCGGCCTTGATGCCAAGCAGCAGGCCTTCCATGCAGGCCGCCGCGTTGCTGGCCATCACCAGGTTGTTGATGAGCTTGATCGTCGCGCCGGCGCCAATGGGGCCGACATGAAAAATGTTGCCGCCAAAAGCCTCCAATGTCGGCTTGGCGCGCTCGAAGGCCGCTGCGTCGCCGCCGACCATGACGGTCAGGGTGCCGTTCTCGCGCTGATCCCCGGAGCCACTCACGGGCGCGTCCAGGACAGCCACGCCCTTGCGCGCGCCCTCGGCCTCGATGCGGCGGATGACCTCGGGCGAGATCGTGCTGGTATCGATATAGATGTCGCCCTGCTTGGCGCCGGCGAGCACCCCATCGGGGCCCAGCGCGACTTCCTCGCTCGCGGCGTTGGAGGGGAGAGAGGCGATCACGATGTCGGAGGCCGCCGCTAACTCGGCTGGTGTTTGGGCGGATTTGGCGCCGGCGCTCACAAGCGCGTCGACCTGGCCTTGACGCAGATCCGCGACGGTTAGATCAAATCCCTCGCGCAGGATGCATTCGGCGATGGGTTTGCCCATGCCGCCAAGACCTATCATGCCGACTTTCATCGCTCCACCTCCGAGTTATGCATAAAAAAAACCGGGCCCGCCGAAGCGAGCCCGGTCTCTGGGCAATCATATTAGTCCAGATAGGTATCCTTCAACTTCTGGGCGTCGCCCCAAGGCTTATACTTGGCCCGGAAAGACGTATAGCTGTCGGCGAACTCCTTGAAGGTCGGATCGGTCGCCGATTCCTCGGCGAGGACCTCGTTCCATGCCTTCTCGAAGACCGCCAGTTGATCATCCCTCCAGCGATGCCGGGTCACCCCATGTTTTTCGCTCATCTCAATCAGGGCGGCGGGATTCTGCGCCTCGCTCTCGGCATAGGTGAAAATCAGTTGCTCGTTGAGCGCGGCATCGATCATGGCTTGGTAACTTTCATCCAAGGCATTGAACTTGGTCTTGTTGACCAGGAACTCGCCGACCGAAACCTGTTGATGCCAGCCGGGGAAGTAGTTGTGCTTGGCGATCTGATAGAAGCCGTAGCCGATATCGATCGTGGGCATGGAGAACTCGGCCGCCTGGATCACGCCCCGCTCCAGAGCGGGATAGATATCCCCACCGGCGAGCAACTGCACCGAGACACCGATTTTCGCCAAGGCACGGCCGCCCAGGCCGAAGAAGCGCATCTTCAGGCCCTTCATTTGTTCAAGATCGGTGACCTCGAACTTGAACCAACCCGAAGTTTCCGGCCCGATCGCGAAACCGTCCTTACCAATCAGGTCATGCTTGTCATAGATCTTGTCGCGAATCTCATTGCCGCCACCGAACCATTTCCAAGCCATGTATTCGCCAAGCCCCGGACCGAAGGGCACCGTGGTCGCGAATGCAAGGCCGGGATACCGACCGGCGTGATAGCCGGGGCTGGTCCAACAGGACTCAATCGATCCCTTGGATACGGAGTCAAAACACTCAAGCGCGGGCACCAAGGCGCCGGGCTCGAAGAACTTAATCTTGAACTTGCCCTTGGACATGGTGTCGACTCTGTCGACGAACCGGATGCCGCTGGGGCCGAGATGCGCGAGTTTGCCACCGAAGGCACTCTGCATCTTCCATTTTACTTTTTTCTGCGCGTCGGCCTCGCCTGGCGCGCCAACCGTGATCACCAGACCCGCCAACACCAGTAAAGCAGGCTTAATCAACTCGTTGATATTCATTGATTTCCCTCCCAGTAGACCCACCGCTAGAATGCGGTAGAGCAATCATGGTATCTGGCAATTCAATTGAGTGCTCATTACATATAAGATCTCCTGATATTTATTTTAGAATCAACGGTGTATAGAATTTATTTATTAATAAATGTCAATTTATGCAAAACAAATTCTTTCACGATATATTGAGTATGAGATTTAAAAATTTGAACAACTAATAAGTAGGGAATTCATTGTTCAAAATTTCGCTCGGTTTGGCAAAATTTTGCTCATCAGCTTGACCAAATCAAAATTCACCACCGCGTCCATGCCGTTCGGTCCGATATGGATCAACCACGCGCTGCACAGGCGAGGCGCGCGCTGCTAAGATCCGGTCGAGATTCGTAAAAGCGCGCGCGGAGAGATTATCATGGTGAATGACGACAACTGGCGGCCAGCGTCGCCTGACCAAAAAGTCTCGGATTGGCTGGATGCGTTCGAGGCTGCCTTGTCCGTCAAGGATGCTGGTGCCATCGCCGCGCTCTTCCTCGCCGACGGGATCTGGCGCGATGTCGTCGCGTTAACCTGGCATCTCAAGACGACGGTGGCCGCCGCTGATATCGCCGAAGCCCTGATCGAGGAGGCGGGCGCCACCAAGCCCACGGGCTTCACGATCGCGCCGGACCGCACACCACCACGTTGGGTGACCCGGGCCGGCGTCGAGACGTTGGAATCGCTCATCGCCTTCGAGACCACCGCCGGTCGATGCAGCGGTGTTTTGCGCCTCGTCGTTGATCAGGACGCGCCGGGACGGATGCGGGCCTGGACGCTGATCACCAATCTGGACGAGCTCAAGGGCTTCGAGGAGCGCACCGGCGAGCGACGCCCATCCGGCGAGAACTATTCGCGCAGCTTTGGCGCCGGTAACTGGCTGGACATGCGCGACGCGGTCTCTGGCTATGCGGATCGTGAGCCGACAGTTATCGTGGTCGGCGGGGGACAAGCTGGGCTCGCGGTCGCCGCAAGGCTTGGTCAACTCGACATTGACACCCTGATCGTCGACCGGCACGAGCGGATCGGTGACAATTGGCGCAAGCGCTATCACTCGCTGACCCTGCATAACGAAGTCTATGCCAACCACTTCCCCTATATGGACTTCCCGACGACCTGGCCGACCTATGTCCCAAAGGACAAGATCGCCAACTGGTTCGAAGCCTATGCCGACGCGCTGGAACTAAATTTCTGGACCAGCACCGAACTAGTGAACGGCCGCTATGACGAGCAGGCGAAGTGCTGGACAGTCACGCTTCGGCACGGCGATGGAAGCGAGCGGATCATGCGTCCCAAGCATCTGGTCTTCGCGACCGGCGCCAACACGCGCCCGTTCATTCCGGACCTGCCGGGTCTGGACGATTTCGCCGGCGAGATCAGCCATTCCGAGGGCTACACCACTGGCGGCGCCTGGAAGGGCAAGAAGGCGTTGGTGCTGGGCACTGGCAATAGCGGTCATGATTCCGCCCATGACCTTTATGAAAGCGGTGCCGAGGTATCGCTGATCCAGCGCGGCTCCAGCGGTATCATCAGCCTCGAATCCGGCCAGTTGTTGTACAGCCTCTATTCCGAGGGGCCGCCGATCGATGATTGCGATTTGCTGGCGACCGCCACGCCTTATCCGGTGCTTGTGCAAGGGTTTCAGGTCGTCACCAAGGAGATGCAGCGCCGCGATAAGCGGATCCTGGACGGGCTCCGCGCCAAGGGCTTCAAGATGGATTTCGGCGAGGACGAGACTGGTATCCAGATGAAGTATTTCCGTCGGGGCGGCGGCTATTACATCGATGTCGGCTGTTGCGATCTGATCATCGACGGTAAAATCCCGCTGATGCAGTGGGACACTATCGAGCGTTTCGTGCCCGAGGGCGCGCTACTGAAGGACGGCTCGGTCGTGCCGGCGGACCTGCTGATCCTCGCGACTGGCTATCGCGGCTTGCAGGATCTGGTCCGCGAACTTCTCGGCGATACCGTCGCGGAGCGGACAGGACCGATCTGGGGCTTTGGCGCGGATGGCGAGATTCGCAACATGTTCCGCCGCACCGGCCAGGAAGGCCTATGGTTCACCGCCGGCAGCTTTGCGATGAGCCGGATCTATTCCAAGTACCTGGCCTTGCAGATCAAGGCCTGCGAGGAAGAGTTAATGACCTTGGAGGCGCCGGTTGAAACGCCGCTCAAAAGCCGCGCCGCGTGATATGCTGACTAAAACCCCGGCCATATAGGGCCGGCCTGGTAGGAAAGGATCCGAGATGTTCAATCTGGAAAATTTTGTCGAGGATTGCCGCGCAGCCGTGAAGGCGGACCCGACGCATCTCGCG
>JAPKDN010000172.1 GCA_028822575.1 Alphaproteobacteria bacterium
TTCCCAGCCATCGAATTTTTTCGACATCTCGGCTACGGCGGCGTCGCCCCGAGCCTCGATCCCGGCCAGGGTTGATTCAACAATTGCCCGGACCTTGGCGTTCTCTTCCGCCTTTTCGGTCTCCGAGGTTCCGGTTTTTAGGTGCCGCGCCATTGCCCACGCTCCAACATTGCTCGAATTCGGCGTGGTTCTAGCAGGTTACTGGAAAACTCCCAAACCTAAGGATCATCTCATGGAGAGATTGGGCGTTTGGCATCGCCCAATACCGCCCACAGCGCCGCTCGTGGTTTCAACAGATCCGCCAGGGTATACCGATCCAGCACGCTGAGAAACGCGGTCGAAGCCTCATCGAGCACCGACGGCAAGGCGCAGGCGTTGGCGATTGGGCAAGTGTTGGTCTGGGAATCGAAACATTCGACGATGCGCATATCATCTTCGCAGGCCCGGACCACCGCGCCGGCAATGATATCGTCAGGCGCGCGCGCAAGTCGCATGCCGCCTTGCCTGCCGCGCACCGTCGTGATGAAGCCACTTTGACCCAGCCGGTGAACCGCCTTCATCAGGTGATTCTCGGAGATGCCGTAGCTTTTGGAAATCTCCTTCACCGTCGCCAGATCGTCTCCCGGCTCCGCGCCGAGATACATTAGGACCCGCAGGGAGTAGTCGGTGTGAAGGGTGAAGCGCATTGCTGGGTCGGTCCAAATTTTAAAACAGTATTTTATATGTTGATTAAATGGAAGTTGAGACGAAATAAACGGTAATAAAAATGCATCTTTGGACAAGGTGATGCAACGCGTCTCCAAAGAGATGGTTGAGGAACTGGTTCATGGATTCTATGGCCGGGTGCGAAACCACCCGGACCTGGGCCCGGTCTTCGATTGCGCGATCTAGGATTGGGAGCCGAATCTTGCCACGATGGTGGGTTTTTGGCCGGCGGTGATGCTCTCGACCCGCCGTTTCAAGGGTAATCCGGTAATGAAGCACAACGCCTTGACGAGCGTGAAGCCGGAACATTTCCAGACCTGGCTCGGCCTATTCCGCGAGAACGCGCGGGACGTCTGTCCGTTGGAAATAGCCGAAGAATTTATCAATCGTGCCGAGACGATCACGGAGAGTTTGAAGCTTGCGAGATTCGGGGTGTCGCGTTAGGTGATTTTCGGGGCGTGCGTTGATTAGACTTATATCCCTGTATGACAGCTTTTTACCAGATTAAAAGTCATCCTATTCTAATTCAAATAGGATCGCGCATCCCCGTTGAAAGACGGGGCCCACGCCTGAAGCGGTGTCTTGTGACGGGTAGTTGAGCATTGTCAAAACCACCTGATTGGCTAACCGTCGTTATCGGTCAGCAAAGGCTTGGACCCCGTCTTTCGACGGGGATGCGATAAGGATTGATGGCGCCTTGTCTATCTTTGACAGCATGCCAAGCGCGGAGCGACGGATTACAGTTGGTTATTGGTTTTGCGAGTTTAGGCCGGAGATTAACGTCTCAAGGCAGCCAAAATGACGTTCCCCGCCGGGGGGCAAAGAGCCGCCACACTCATCCCCCAAACCCATAATCCCGCGCCGCTCCCTCCTTCGTGACGCGGCCCTGCGCGATGTCACGCTCGATCAACGCCAGCTCTCGGTCCTTGGGATCGCCGATCCCGCCGCCGCCGGCCTCGGTCATGGCGATGCGGTCGCCGGGGGCCAAGATATAGCTGCCCTTGGCGTCAACTTCCGTGTCGTTCAGACGATGAACCCGACGGGCGCCGGGCTTGCCGCCGAGATAACCCAGCGGCGGGAACTCGGTCCTGTTGGCCATGCAGAAGATCGTTAATGGGTGTCCGGTGTCATTGCGCAACACGACTTCCTGACCGGTGCCGCCGCGCCAGGCGCCAGGGCCGCCGCTGTCGGGGACCATGGATTTCTTCTCGACCGTGGTGCCGGTGATGGTCTCCCAAACCTCGACTGGAACCACCGCCATGTTGGAGGGGCCGGGCACGCAATCGCCGCCATCGGCGCCACTGAGCGCGCCAAAGCCGCCGGAGGCGAAATAGATCGTTGAGATCCCGCGCCCGTCCCGGTGCGTGCCTTGAATGGTCATCAGGTCCATCATCCCGCAATCCGCCTGGATCTTGTCGGGCGCGGCCTCGGCCAGCGCGCCAAAGATCAGGCCGGGAACGAAATGCCCGATGGCGTGGCGCCCCCCGGTTGGAAATGGGGGCTGGGCATTCAGCAAACACCCTTCTGGCGCCGAGACCTTGATCGGTGTCACCGCGCCGGAATTATTGGGGAGCGCTGGAATGGTAAGACACTTCATCGCATAAAGCGCCATGGCGTTGGTATAGCAGAACGGTACGTTGATCCCGCGCGGCACACAGCCGCCGGTGCCCGAGAAATCGACCGACACGTCAGAGCCCTTTATCTCCACCGAGCAGGCCATGGGAATTGGCCCGTCTGTACCCTCGATCTCGATATGGTTCTCATAGCGGCCATCGGCGATCTCGCCCAGCTTCACCCGCATCGCTCGTTCGGAATGCTCGCCGATCGCATCGGAAAGCGGCTCCAGACTTTCAAGTCCATATTCTTCCATGAAGGAGGTGACCATCGGCCCGCCGACCTCATTGCAGGCGATATTGGCCACCAGATCTCCGATGACTTGCTCCGGCACACGAACGTTGGTGCGGATAAGTTCTTCTAGGAACGGGTCCATCACACCATCCTTGGCGAAGCGGCAGATCGGCAAGCGCAGGCCTTCGTGATAGATCTCCCGCGCCGCCGCGCCGAAACCCAGACCGCCGATATCGGGCAGATGGGTGATTGACATTGTGTAGCCGACCAGCCGGTCGCCCTTGAAAATCGGACGCATCATCGAGATGTCGAACATATGTCCGGTGCCGATCCAGGGGTCATTGGTGGCGATGATGTCACCGGGCCGCAAGGTCTCTGGCGGGAAACGTTCCAGCATGTAGCGCAGGGTCCGGGGCGCCGTGCCTATGAACACCGGAACCGCATAGGTTCCCTGGGCCATAAGTCGGCCCTTGGTGTCCATGATCACGACGGAGAGATCATAGCTGTCGCGCACGATGGTCGAAAATGAGGTGCGCACCAGGGTGCTTACGATCTCGTCGGCGATGGCGACCATGCGGTCCCACATGATCGAGAGCGAGACGGCATCGAATTGCTGGGAGGAGGCTGATGTTTTCATGGCTCAAGCCTCCAATTCGGCGACGATGTTCAACGCACCGTCAACCGTCGCCCGATTGCCCGGAGTGATCACGCAGGTGGATTCCCGCTCCTCGATCAGCGCTGGTCCGATGATCGTTTGGCCGGAAATAAGAGCATAGCGATCGTAGACCGACGCCTCGACCGGCGAGCCGCCGAAGCCGCAGGTTCGTGTCCCTTTTCGCGCCTCGCTCGCGGTGGCGGCGCTGCCTGAACCGGTAACGCGGTAACCGGATTGAAGCGGTGGCGGTGGTCCCACGACCTCGACCTTCCAGGTGACGACCTCCAAGGATTCGTCCATGGGCGCCACACCGAAAAGACTGGTATACCGGGCGGCGAACAATCCAGGTAACGCGCTAAAAGCCTTGGCTGGATCGTCTCCGGGGACGGTGACCTCGATCTCGTGGCCTTGACCGAAATAGCGCATGTCCAGACGAATATGTGGTCGGATATCGGCGTGCGATAGGCCGGCGGCGAGCAAAGGTTGCTTGGCGGCTTTGGTCAGAGGCGCCAGTATCTCAGCGAAAGCCTCCGGGTTGATATCCTCTAGGAAAGTCCGTCTGGTCTGGGCCTGCTCGAACGAAAGCGGGCTCGCCAGCAGGCCCATGGCGGACATTACGCCGGCGCCGATCGGAAAGATGACCCGGGGAATGTTGAGCTTGGCGGCGATCGCCATGGCCTGAAGCGGGCCGGACCCACCGAAAGCGATCATCGTCGCCTGGCGATAGTCAAATCCGCGCTCCGAGGCGTGGATGCGAAATGCGCGGGCGACATCCTCGTTGGCGATGTCGTGCATGCCCCAGGCCGCCCGCATCGCACTGAGCCCCAGGGGGGCCGAGACGGTTTCCTTGATCGCCCGCTCTGCCGCCGCCTTGTCCAAGGTCATGGCACCACCGAGGAAGAAGTTTGGGTCAAGAAAACCGAGCATTAGATTAGCGTCGGTCAGGCTCGCCTGCTTGCCGCCCTGGCCATAACAGGCGGGGCCGGGATCGGCGCCGGCACTCTTTGGTCCAACCTTCAGCAGACCGCGCTCGTCAATCCAGGCGATGGAGCCGCCGCCGGCGCCGATCTCGATCATGTCGATGCTTGGGACCCGAGCCGGCAGGCCGCTGCCGCGTTTGAAATCGTGAACCCGGGCGACTTCCATCTGGTCGGTTTTTAGCGGCTCGCCACCTCGTACCAGAGCGCCCTTGGCCGTGGTGCCGCCGAGGTCGAAGGACAGAATATTGTCGAGGTTCAACGCCCGGCCATGAAATGCCGACATCAGCACACCCGCGGCCGGGCCGGACTCCAGCATGCGTACTGGATAACGCCGCGCTGTTTCCGGCAGCAACATGCCACCGCTGGAGGTCATGATGTAAAGTTTGCCGGCGAATCCAAGGTCGGCCAGGCCGTTTTCGATGCGCGACAGATAGCTATCGAATAGCGGCTGGGTATAGGCATTCATCGACGTCGTCGTCCAACGCTCCCACTCTCCCATCCCGGCATACACGTCGGCTGAGGATGAGAGATGGAGGTCCGGAAATTTCTCCCGGACCATGCCCTCGATCGCCCTCTCATGCGTCGGGTTGGCATAGGAATGCAGCATGCAGATCGCCAGCGCCTTGATCCCTGCATTGTCGACGAGATCGCGCACGGCATCCTCGGCTTCCGAGAGCTCCAGCGCCTCGGCCACGGCGCCGTCATAGCCCACTCGCTCGCTGATTTCTCGGCGTCGGTTCCGCGGCACCAATGGCTCGGGAAACGTCAGGCGCAGGTCGAACAGATCGTAGCGCTGTTCCCTTGCCATATCCGGCACGTCGAGGAAATTTCGAGTAACCAACATGCCGGTGACCGCGCCCTTGCGTTCGATCAGGGCGTTGGTCACCAAGGTTGTGCCGTGCGCCAAAGACTCAACGTCAGCAATGGTGACACCATTGTCCCGCAGCATCACCGTCACGCCCTCCAGCACCGCGCGGGAGGGATCATCCGGCGTGGTCAATTGCTTGTGAATGGCGATCTGGGCGGAGCTCTCGTCGAAAAGCGCGAAATCGGTGAAGGTACCGCCGATATCGACGCCGATGCGATGGGTCATGGGATCAAGCCTCAGGTTAGGACGGGGGAGTGTCTCCTAGTTCGGGCGGATTTGCCATCGCGGAGGAGATTATTGTCCGGGCTATGACTTTCTAGAAAATCACCTTCCCGGATCAAATCTATCGCCGCCCGGTTAAAGAAAGCTGGGTGCCAATTCAAATAATCAACCGCATCCCCGTCGACCGACGGGGTCTATTCCCGAAGCGTTGTCGGATGAAGACTATCGGCATGTTTTCATAGGCCAGAGATCGTGATCCGCTAGCCATCACGATCAAAGTTCTCGGGCGTAGACCGCGTCATTCGACGGGGTTGTGGGTAATTTTTTTGGTAAAAGTTAGGTGTCTTTTGCCCCAATCCGCCCTAGAACCGCGCGCGCCTCGGCCATGATATCGGCGACAACCTCGCCGGCCGGTTTGACCGAACCGATCAGCCCCGAGCCTTGCCCCGCCGCGAGCACGCCGTTCTTGGTGTCACCCTCCATTCGACCGGCTACCGAGGCGGCGAGGCCAATTTCTTGGAGTTGTGCCGGGAAAGGCTTGATCTCGTCCTCGCGGGTTTTCCAGGAATCGGTGAAGCTATTGCGGATCATCCGCGCGGTCTTGCCGGAATTGGCCCGGCTGACCACGGTGCCGTCCTCGTCGATCTCGACGATCTTGTTCTTGTAGTTGATATGGCCGCGGGCCTCCTCGGTGGCGATGAAGCGGGTTCCCATCCAAACGCCCTGGGCGCCCAAAGCCAATGCCGCGGCAAGCGCGCGTCCGTCGGAGATGCCGCCCGCTGCGAGAACTGGAATGTTCACCAGATCAACGACCTTGCTTACCAGGGGTAGGGTGCCGACCCGGCCAACATGGCCACCGCCCTCGTGGCCCGAGGCGATGACCGCGTCCACACCGGATGCCTCGACTTTCAAGGCCTGGCGCGAGGTCCCGACCAGGGCCATCACGACCATTCCGACGGCGTGGGCGCGCGGGATGATGCAGCTGGGATTGCCGAGGCCAGAGACGATTACCGGCACGCCTTCTTCGAAAGTGACCGCGATATGCTCCTCTACCTCTTTGGTATAGGAGGCCGTGGCCGCGTCGGTCCCCCTTGTCTCGGCGAAAAGGATATCGACGCCGAACGGCTTGTCTGTCTCCTCCTTGACCAGCCTGATTTCTCGGCGCAATTGCTCGGCATCCATGAAAGCGGACCCGATGACACCAAGCCCGCCAGCCTTTGAAACCGCCGCCGCCAGTTTGCCATAGGCGACTGAGTACATTCCAGCCTGACAGATGGGATGTTCAATGCCAAGCAGCTTGCAAATCGGGTTGTTGTCGAGGACGCTGAAACACGGCATAACGGTCTCCGAGGTGGGATTACCCAAGGTGCGAGCCTAACCCGTGCGGCGGATAATAAACAAGATAAGCCGATGAATAGGCCGCGCCAGGCGACCTCACCGACATAAATGTGTAGAGATTAAAGGAACGCGTGTTTGTGAGGCTAGGAAGGCCGAAGGACAGGGCCGAGAGAGCTCCCAGGGACGCTGTCAGGGACAGCGTTGGGGCTGCCAGTCGGAGCCGGCCGAAAGGATTCTTAGGGTGTCGAATACCGCCAACTTAGCAACCCATTCTCGCCAATGCGGGTGTTCTCCGATGGTCACGTCGCCCATATTCACGACACGGCGCTTCGGGTGCTCGAAGAGCTGGGGATCCCATCTTGCTTCCTTGCGCGTGGGAAATTCTGAAGACCGCCGGCACCGCCGCTAACATCGTCGACGC
>JAPKDN010000173.1 GCA_028822575.1 Alphaproteobacteria bacterium
CGAGAAATGCGTATTATTAAGATCGGTCCAACCATACAACGAGGCCAGCCGATAGGCCGCCGCCAGTTCACAGCGTGCTTCCCATTCGATCTCCGTCATGCCATCTGGCACGGCACCCGCGGCGCCCATAACCTTATCCAACATCATCACCTCCCCCACTCTTCCCGGCATGCACCACTCTAGTTTATACAATTGATGACCATAGGAAATAACCCTTGGATCGGGGAGGTGATAATGAGCGGGTATGATCTTGCCTATGTTGCGCTCGCAGTGCGCGACATGGACGCGGCGAGCATTGTGTTGGGCGAGGATCTTGGGCTCGAGCGTCTATCGCTCACCGGCCATGATGGCCCGGTGCCCGTCTTTGGGATCGGCGGAACCGCGCTAGCCCTATTCGAGGTCGGCGATCCGTTTTTGGCGAGCGAGCGAGCCGGTGTCGATCATATCGCCTTCACCGCCGACGACCCGCGCTCCACGGCGCTCGATTGCGGTTTTGAAGCGGTCATGAGCGTCGGGGCAGGCCTCGGAGGCGCCGAACAAGTCCTCATCAATGGTTCGGCAACCAAAGGTGTCGCCACCCGCTTTAGCACGCCACTCGACTTGTCGGGCCCGATTACCAAACGGGTCGAGCGGATAGACCACCTCGGCATCGCGTCGGGGGATAACCGCGCTGCCGAAGCGTTGTTCGCGGGCCGCGTTGGCCTTGTCGTCGAGAGCCGACAGACGGATATATATGGGGTGATCTATCGTAACCGCCCGCCAGAGCCGGTTGGCGGCCTGAGGGTTTCATTCCTAACGACCGGTGACTGCGAATTGGAATTTCTGCAAAATTTTGACCCCAACCACGGGGTTGAGATGAAACACGACACCGCCGGTGACACGAAACAGGACCAGGGCGCGATCGCCGGGTACGTGGCGAAATATGGCGCCGGGCTGCATCATATCGCGCTCAAAACGCCGAATATCGACGCGACGCTGGCACATCTCAGCGCTAAGGGCCGCCGGATGATTGATACCAAAGGCCGACCTGGCTCCCGACAGGCGCTGATCGGCTTTGTCCATCCAGCCGCTTTTGGCGGGGTATTGATGCATTTCGTGGAACGCGAGGAAATCGGCAATGCTTGAACGTGAGCGGCGCGGCGGCGTCGAGATCCTGACCATCAATCGTCCAGACGCTGGCAATTCGATCAGCAGCGGGCTGACCACGGAGCTTCTGGCGTCTTTGGAAGAACTGGCGGACGATAGCTCCCTGCACGCCGTGATCATTACCGGGGCCGGCGACAAGTTCTTCTGTACCGGCGGGGATGTGAAGGAATACCGGACGATCGAGAGCCCGGAGGCCCTGAACAGACATTTTGACCGCACAAGACGGGCGATGGACCTGATCGAGGCGCTTCCGGTGCCGGTTATCGCCGCGGTCAATGGCTACGCGCTTGGTGGCGGCGGCGAGATCCTGCTGTGCTGTGACCATCGGGTCGCCGACGAGCGCGCGCAAATCGGCTGGCCACAGTCACGTCTTGGCATCATCCCGGCTTGGAATGGTATTGACCGTCTGGTTCGTGATTGCGGCCCCCGGGTCGCCTCACGCCTAATGACGACAGGCGTGCGTATCACTGCACAACAGGCCTTGGAGCATGGAATCGTCGATCAAATCGCCAAGCCGGACGCGTCTCTGGACGATGCCTTAGCCCATGCGACGATACTCGAGGCGGCCGCGCCAATGGCGCTGCGGTTCACCAAGCAGGTCATCAAGGCGACGGGCAGCAAGAGCCCAGGAGCCGTGCGCGAACTGCAACGCGAGGGTTTCGCCACCCTCTGGTTCAGCGCCGACCACAAGGAGGCCGAAGCCGCCTTCGCGGAAAAACGCGCACCGGTTTTCAAGGGACGCTAGGACCGGTTGAATTCGAGGCGGACAACACCCTCACCCGCCGAAAAACCGCTCCAACCTGAAGGGCGTCATATCGACGGTGGTTGGTGCGCCGGCGACCATCTCGGCGGCCAGCTTGCCCGCGGCGGGGCCGATGCCGAAGCCGTGGCCACTGAAACCGGTCGCGAGGTAAAAACCAGGCATCTCATCAACCGGCGCGATAACCGGGACCGCGTCGGGTGTGACGTCGATCAGGCCCGCCCATGTCTCGACGATCTCGACATCCTTCAAAGCCGGGAACAGACGTCTAAGGTTCGCCGAGGCTTCACCGAGAATAGACTTATTGGGCATCGGGTCATTGACGCGGGTTTCCTCGAACGGGCTTGGGCCGTACAAGTTCCATCGCCTCGGCGTCATAAGTTCGTTATAAAATCGATGATCCAAACGCAGCCGCAGTCTGTTCCGCTCGGCCTTGAAGGCGGGCATGAATTTGCCCATCCAACGCAGAGTGTCCGGGACGATCGGCGCCTCGGTCGCGGCGCCATGAGCGACGGTGTAACCACCATCCTTACGGCGGCGAAATGCCACATCCTTGGTCCAAATCGCATGGTCGGACACAAAGGGTGCGGGACCGGTGCGAAACACCGAGGAGCGAACCTTCAGTTGGGGCAAGGTGATACCGTGACGCGCGCAAAACAGCGAAGACCAAGCACCGGCGGCGCATAGTACGGTATTGGTACGCACCCGGCCAAGCTCCGTCACGACGCTCGATACACGCCCCACCTCGGTTTCCAGCCCGCGCACCGCGCAGTTCGTGGCAATGGTCGCACCAAGCCGTTCGGCGGCACGCGCTAAGGCCGGGGTCGCCAGAAGCGGTTCCGCGCGCCCATCGCTTGGGGTATGCAAAGCCGCGATCCAACGTCCCGTCGCCCCCGGCAGACGCTCCTCGATGTCCTGACGCGACATTAGACGACTGTCGATCTGATACTGCTTGGCGTGTTCCAGCCAATCCTCATAGGCTGCGACCTGCTCCTCGGTATCGGCGAGGTAGTACACACCGGCCTGTTTGAAGCCGAGATCCTCACCGATCTCCTTGGCGAGCCCCCGCCAAATCCGGAGGCTCTCGATGATCGCCGGAATCTCCGCCGGGTCCCTGCCCTGCTGGCGCACGAAACCCCAATTGCGCGAGGATTGTTCTCCCGCGACCCGGCCCTTCTCGCAAAGCACGACAGATTGTCCTCGTTTCGCCAAATAATACGCGGCGGCGGTACCGACGATCCCGGCCCCAATGATCACCACATCGGCTTTGGTGGGCAGTGTGCCGTCGGTGGCCTGTTGTGAATCGATCACTTTGAAATCCTCCACATCACTCGAGGCGTTCACGGAAGACCGGCGCCTAATTGCATTCACCCGCCACACATTTTGTTTATCTCAAACATCCGGCCCCAACCCGCGGGAAAGCGCCCCCACGAAGGGGGCCACAAACCCCCGTCGCCCCTAGGTGGTTTGTTCCCGGGTCTTTAGAAGCCGTACATCCGGCCAAGCTTCCGTCGTATGTTGGAGATGCCAGGCGTTGCGCGCCAGAAAGATCGGTAGATCGTCGTGATCATGAGCCAGATCCCCCTGGTTCTTATCAACGAAACGCTTCACCTCCGCCGGGTCATCGGCATCGATCCACCTCGCTGTGTGCAAGGCGGCCACCTCGAACATGACCGGGATATCGTACTCGGTGCGGATCCGATCGGCCAAAACCTCGAACTGCAAGGTCCCCACCACGCCGACGATCCAGTTGGAGCCTATATTGGTGCGGAACACCCGGGCCACACCCTCTTCGGCGAGTTGTGTGACCGCACGTCCAAGATGCTTGGCCCGCATTGGATCGAGCGGCCGCACCCGTTGCAGCATTTCCGGCGCAAAACTAGGAATTCCGTTAAAGCGCAACGCCTCACCCTCGGTAAGCGCGTCACCGATCCGCAGATTGCCGTGATTGGGAATGCCAATGATATCGCCAGGGAAAGCTTCCTCGGCCAGCTCCCGCTCTCGCGCCAGGAACATCACCGCGTTGTGGACATTGATCTGCTTACCGCTGCGCACATGTTTTAACTTCATCCCGCGCTTGAAATGACCAGAACAAAGGCGCGCGAATGCCACGCGGTCTCGGTGCTTAGCATCCATGTTCGCTTGAATTTTGAAGACGAAGGCAGAAACTTTGGTTTCCGATGGCGCAACCTTGCGGGTTTCCGACGGTTGAGGCCGGGGTGATGGCGCGAAATTCGCAATACCACGGAGCAACTCACGCACCCCAAAATTATTGATCGCACTGCCGAAATATACTGGTGTCCGGTTCCCTTCGAGAAAGGATTGAACCTCAAATTCCGGGCACAGGCCACGGGCCATTTCAACTTGATCCCGTAGCTCAGAGACAGCGCTCGCCGGCAGCAATTCGTCAAGTTTCGGATCATCCAAACCATCACAGATAAGGCCTGGGTCCGGGGTATCATGGCTGCCCTTCTCCACGAGCATCAGTCGGTCGTTAAGAAGGTCGAAACAGCCCTTGAAGAGCTGCCCCATACCGATCGGCCAACTCGCCGGCGTAACTTCGATCTGTAGGGTCTGCTCGATCTCGTCCAATAACTCGAACGGGTCCTGGGCTTCGCGGTCCATCTTATTAATGAAGGTGACGATGGGCATATCCCGCAGTCGACAAACCTCGAACAGCTTTCGGGTTTGCTCCTGGATGCCGCGGGCGGCATCGATCACCATGACAGCGGAATCTACTGCCGTTAGTGTCCGGTAGGTGTCCTCCGAGAAATCCTCATGGCCTGGCGTATCGAGCAGATTGAAGGCATGGCCATCGAACTCGTAACTCATCACCGAGGAGGCGACCGAAATTCCCCGCTCGCGCTCGACCTTTAGCCAGTCTGAATGCGCGCGCCGACGATCACCGCGCGCCTTGACGGCGCCAGCCATCTGGATTGCTCCACCGAAAAGCAGCAGTTTTTCGGTTAGCGTGGTTTTGCCGGCATCGGGGTGCGAGATAATCGCGAAAGTCCGGCGCCGCGTGATCTCGGATTCGAAACTGGCCATGATCCGCCTTGGTTCTTCTGGGCGCCGGATATATAGGCCGTGGCGCGATGAAAGCCAACCGGTCGGCGGTCTGGCCCGTCAGTCTTTCGCCTTGTCTGCCGTCGCCTCCAACGTCTCGCTGCCGGCAAGCGATGGCAAAAATAATTTTTTCATCGCTTGCTTCATAGCTCCACTGCTCCGGTGGCCCAAGCTTATCGACCTCGTTAGATCTGTATAACGCAGCTTCCAATTGCTACGTCGTGACGGCGCCCTTGGCTTTCCTGAGGATATCCACTTTGGTCTCACCAACGCACCCGGTGAGAAACAACCCCAACATCGGGACCATCGCGAGCTTGAAAAGGTTTGTCATGACCCGATTACCTAAAATTCCGCTGATCTCGCGATGTCAATCAATTCAGTTCAGGAACGTCGCATCGCTCGCGCACCAAGCGAGAAGGTCGTGTTAAACTTAGTTCGAATAATCGTAAACGCCATGACGGGTTGCCTCACATGATGTCCTTGGGTCCTCGCAACGCGATCACCGATGTTCCTGGCCTTCGCGTTGGCAACGCCGAGGACTATATGGTTCGCTCCGGCGTAACCTTGATCTTGCCGGACGCCCCCACCGTGGCCGCGGTCGATGCTAGGGGCGGCGGCACCGGAACCCGAGATGTCGAATTGCTAGGCCTCGATGCCACGGTTGAGCATGTGCACGCCCTGGTCTTGTCGGGCGGCTCCGCCTTCGGTCTTGACGCCGCCGGGGGCGTTATGTCGTGGCTCGCGCAACGCGGGCGAGGGTTTTCCATTGGCGCCGCCGTGGTTCCAATCGTCCCGCAAGCGATTCTGTTCGACCTTTTGAACGGTGGCAATAAGGAATGGGGCCCGGAGCCGCCCTATTGGAGCCTTGGCCACCGCGCGGTCGAGGCTGCTGGATTGGATTTCCAACTCGGTAACGCCGGCGCCGGCCTTGGCGCCAAGGCCGGCGCCCTGAAAGGTGGCCTTGGCACCGCTTCGGTCTTTGTAGCCGAACTCGAGGTGACCGTCGGCGCCCTTGTGGCGGTTAATTGTGTCGGCGACACCCTGCTGCCGGGCACCGATACGTTCTTTGCCTGGGACATGGAATTGAATGAAGAATTTGGTGGGCGCCGCCCCGACACGCTTTTCGATCCCCGCGAGGTCCGCGTACCGAAAGCCGCGCGCGCCGGCGAGAACACCACCATCGCGGTTATCGCGTGTGACGCCATTCTAAGCAAACCCCAGGCCCGTCGCCTCGCGGTGATGGCCCAGGACGGTCTATCCCGCGCTATACGCCCGGCGCATACGCCGTTGGATGGTGACACGGTCTTCGCGCTCGCGACCGGCGGGCAAGCGCTCGCAGACCCGGTGCGCGATTTGGCGCTGCTCGGTGGCCACGCGGCCAACTGTCTTGGCAGGGCGATCGCGCGCGGCGTTTACGAGGCGGAAAGTCTTGGCGAGATGGTTGGCTATCAAGAATGTTTCCCGAAATAAGCGTGGGAAAAAAGCTAACCCAAGGCGCGGCCTTTCCATCATTTGGGCCCTGGCGGGCAAGATTGGCGGGATTGGCGCTCGGAGCAACCGTCTCACTGGGCGTCTCTGCCGCCGCGGAGACCACGACAACCTTTCTCAGGGAACGGTCTACGGGCATCATCGACACCCTCACCGACGAGGTCAGGCGGCATATGCGACCCGCCGCCTTGAACTCTCGTTTCACGACGACCTACTTCGCCTCCCTCGAACGCATGCGAAGGAGCGAACACGCGCTGTATCTCAGCGCCGCCATAGCGGTGCACCCACAACTCTGCTTCTCCGGTTATTTTTCACCGAACGGCGATGGTTTCCTATGCCAACGGAACGGATAAAGCAGTGTTCGGACCTGGCGCGATGATCCCCAGATTGTCCACCTGATGGACATAATGCGCGGGCAAGCCGGAACCTATTGGCGCGGGCCGGTTTATTCCGTTCCACTCAAGCCGACCATTATCCCGATCGCCAATCCGGTGCGGCGCGCCGGGGCGGGTGAACTACACGGTTGTTGGCGACACGGTGATGGCGCCAA
>JAPKDN010000174.1 GCA_028822575.1 Alphaproteobacteria bacterium
GCCGGATAGCCCCGATAGTTTCCAACCGATCATAATGGTGACCGGACATACGGAAAAAGCACGTATCACGGAAGCGCGGGACGCTGGCATCAATGAATTGATGGCCAAGCCAGTCTCGGCGAAATCGCTTTATCGCAGGTTGGTTTCAGTGATCGAACACCCTAGGCAGTTCGTTCGCACCAAAACCTATTTTGGCCCGGACCGTCGGCGCAAAGTTCAACCGTTTGAAGGACCAAACCGCCGCACCAACGCGGCAGGTGCTGATGCGACCTAGAGTGAAATCGAATCGGCCTTTAGAAAAAAATCCGGGACCGGATCATGACCAATGACGAATTCGAGGTTTTCACACCTCCCAATAAACTCAAAGAATTGGTGGGCGGCGTCACGCGCATAAACGAAGACCTGCTGGCCAAGGCAGAAGAGGCGGCACAAAAAGTCATTGATACCGTTGACCTCGCCGAAACGACAAAACAGAGACTGGCCAAATTGCAATCAGCGGTGGACGAGATCGCTGGCGGCGGAGATCAAGCGTATCACGAGAAAAGAATTTTCTCGATCATGCACGACCTGCGCGGCGAGGGCGAAAATTTTGGTTATCCGTTGGTGGCGCGCATCGCCTCGTCGATGAATCACTATCTGGATAGCGCACCAACCGGCGAACGTGCGCGCAACGATATAGATGTCGTGCGAGCCCATGTGGATGCGCTTCGCAACGTCCTGACCAATAAACTAAAAGGTGAATACGGCGAAATAGGCGTGTTAATAGCCAGCGGATTAGAAGCCATCAGCGGCCTTAGGGGTTAGCGTCACGCCATTCCTTAAGCTTGTGGTCCTTAGGCTTGTGGCCATGTCTGACTAAGGACCCCACCCACCCGAACAGGCTCAATACCCGACGCAAGGCCGGTTCTGTCATCGCTGATTATCAAGGCACCACATACTGTCCCCTCGCCTTCGGCCGCCTCCAGTCTCGACCCCGGCATCTTGGTTACGAACCGGTGAACCGGTGTTTCCTTCTTCATTCCTATAACCGAGTCATAATCTCCACACATGCCAGCGTCGGTTTGATAGGCGGTTCCGGTCGCCAAAACCATGCAATCAGCTGTTGGAACATGGGTATGGGTCCCTATCACCGCCGAAACTCGACCATCGAAGCAATGACCAAATGCCATTTTCTCGCTCGTCGCCTCACCATGGACATCGACGAATATAAAGTCCGCGGCCGCGCCAAGCGGCGAGTCCTCCAGCACCCTTTCGACCGCAGCGAATGGATCGTCCAACGCGTCCATAAATAACCGCAGCATGACGTTGATTACCAGAACCAGCCGCCCGTCGGCGGTTTCGAACAGCCCGGCGCCGCGGCCCGGCGTATCAGCAGGAAAATTCAACGGTCGGATCAGACGCAGTTCCCGGTCGATATGCTCAATGATCTCACGCTGATCCCAGACGTGATTGCCCGTGGTCACCGCATCGGCGCCCGCGTCGAAAAGCTCGTTGCAAATCTTCTCCGTGATTCCGAAGCCACCTGCGGCATTCTCACCGTTTATTATAACGAAATCAGGCGTTAGCCGGCGTTTCAGTTCAGGCAGATGCTCCAGCACCGCCGTCCGTTCCGCGCGTCCCACGATATCGCCTAGGAAAAGAACTCGCATAATCTCAAGGCTCCATCATCAGGGCGCGTTTCTCTGTAAGAATCGCATCGAGCCGAGCGTCGCCCAGGTTCCGTGGGACGCGTCCGACTTGTTGTCCGTCATACGCGACGCCGATCGCAAAAACGGTTTTGCGTGACCGCAAAGCGGTGAGTGAGATATCGTAAAAACCCCCACCGTAGCCAAGACGATAACCGTCGGCGTCGAAAGCTAGAAGCGGCACCAACAGCCAATCTGGTTCCAGTTCAGGGGCATGACGGGGAGGAACAAGAACACCAAAACCGTCTTTCTCGAGAGCCAGTCCAGGAGTCCAAGCGCGAAACCTCAAGGCGGTTCGGCGGGCCACGACAATCGGTAAAACGACGACACAATCGCGCTCATGAAGGCCATAAATGAGGGGGCGAAGATCCAATTCACTTCTAATCGGCCAAAAAGCCGACACCACCGTTCCGGGAGCCGGCGACCAAGTCCCAAAAAATAACCGAGCCACTTCGACGACAGCGCCACTGGTAGCGGAATGCAATTCGTCGCGCCTTAGCGTCGCCCGTTTCCGCAGCGACGCTTTTTCCGCCAGCTGTCGAGCAGCATAGTGTTTCTCGGGTGTCATGGCGGAAACCGGCTCTGGCTGTCGAGGAGCGAACGAAGTAAAGAACGGAAGCCACGTTGGCCGATGGTACTGGATATCCTCTGTGGCCTGCTATTGCAGGTGGGCACCGCGTACCGAAACCTCGATTTCGACAGAGGCAGCTCCCAAAGGATCAATTATAGCCCCAGAGATAAATCGACCTGTCGCACCACGTAGCAACCGTCCTGGCAGAACTTAAGCCTGATCCAATCGCTCCGCAATGGCCTCCAGACGACCAGAGACGCGACTTATTGCCTCTATGGCTCGCATAGAGTCAATATCCGCTCCATCCTCAGAAATTTCGTTAGCCGCTTCTCGGAGATCCACTAGCTCGTCAGCCACTAAAAGCGAGGCCATCACCAACAACCGCGTGTGGCCGACTTGTCCAACCTGCTCCACGAGATCGCCGACATGGGCATCGACCATTCGAGCAAGATCTCCAAGCCGTTGTTCCTGCCCGTCCTCGCAGGCAATTCGGTATGATTGGCCGTTGACCATGATTTCGACCTGCGCCATCGCTCAAGAATCCAGCACGAATTTAAGGCGGCCAATCGCGGTATTGAGTTTGACGCTGACCGCGTCCGTTGTCGACGCGAGTGCTGTGTAGTCACGCTTAGTCGCCTCCAACTCTGCCGCCAGCACCTCTAAGTTGCCACCTCGGCTAAGCGCCACCGTCAGAGAATGCTCCAGACGATCGGCCGCCCCGTCTAGTCGTTTAATGGTCTCATCCAGTTTACTCATGCGGCAGTACCCTCACGGTCCACAATAAAGGCTCGGATGACCGAATAATAACCATACCGATCCATCGAGCGCTCCGTCAATCAAACACCCGGCGTCCCCGAGGTCCAGCCGTTCTCTGCGTCGGCCCCTAACGCGATCGAATAGTCGCTGTGGCGAAAGTTCTCTGACATTGAACTTCCACGAGGCATCCCAAGTCGCGACAGGTGCCGCGAAGAAATTCGCGGCAAAATTGTCTTTAACGTCGAATTTGGGAGGGAGCAGCCCGGTCGTGAACAATGCGTGGGCGGGCAAACAAAGTGGGGTTATCGTATAACAATTTGCGATTCGAGCGGAACGAACCACGAGTCGCCGCTCGTGCGGCGCTTGGAAAAGCACCGCCAGCCCCTGCTCGAACAAGGTTCCACTGAGTTGATCAACCATCAAGATCAGGATTTTGCGCGTACGCTGCATCTGAGTCCGCCGTAACGACAAGCCTTAATGATTAAGCGATGGCCCTACCATTCGCGCACAAATCGTTACACATTAATGCGTTGGCTAGGAGATTCACCTAAGCTTCCGAAGTCCAAATTAAACGACTAACCAACCAACCAACGCCCGCGCCGCCGGGGAAGCGACGTGAACTCATCCGAAGCCTATAGACCAGTCGTTCCTATTCGAGAGATTCTGCGGTTGACGGAAGCAAGCCTTGCGGGGCACGTTCACGCGCGCCTGAGTAGCCCGTCCAAATAGGCGGAACACGCGTAGGTGCTTCCGAGAGTACACCTGTTCAAGTCCGTCGACCCTCGAGCGGACGCTGGGACAAAACGGCGGAAAAGCAAATGAACTCGACTTCCTCTTCTTCCGATCAGGGCGGCGCGCTCGCCGCTGATCATGCGTCGCTCGCGAATGCGATACGGGTCCTTTCCATGGACGCGGTCGAGCAAGCTAATTCTGGCCACCCCGGCATGCCCATGGGGATGGCAGATGTCGCGACGGTTCTATTCTCGAAGTTTCTGAAATTCGATCCCATGGTGCCGAATTGGGCCGACCGCGATCGCTTTGTGCTTTCAGCCGGTCATGGCTCGATGCTGCTCTACTCACTCCTCTACCTCACGGGGTACGAGGATATGACGATCGAAGAGTTGAAAAATTTTCGACAACTCGGCGCCAAAACTGCGGGACATCCTGAATATGGGGCCGCCGGCGGAATTGAAACCACGACCGGACCGCTTGGCCAGGGGCTTGCCAACGCCGTCGGCATGGCAATAGCCGAAAGGCAACTCGCAGCTCGTTTCGGTAATGATCTTGTTGATCACAACACTTATTGTATCGTTGGCGATGGTTGTCTGATGGAAGGCATCAGCCACGAAGCGGCGTCGCTCGCGGGCCATCTCGGCCTCGGCAAGCTGATCGTGCTTTTCGACGACAACGGTATTTCTATTGATGGGCCGACCAGCCTGACGGTCTCGGATGATCAGATCAGCCGCTTCCACTCCCTAGGCTGGCACGCGATATCCGCGGACGGGCATGATCCTGGCGCTATCGCCGACGCCATTACTCAAGCAAAAGCATCGGGGCAGCCATCGCTGATCGCGGCTAAAACCATCATCGGGTTCGGCGCGCCCAATAAAGGTGGCACGGCGGGCTCGCACGGCGCTCCCCTAGGCGGCGAGGAGATCGCACTAACCAGAGGAACTCTGAACTGGCCGCACAAACCATTTGCCGTTCCCGACAATGTGCTTTCCAGTTGGCGATCGATAGGCGCGCGGGGAGAGGCGGCGCGCGACACCTGGGGAGGTCGGTTAGCCGCCGCCAACGCCGACGTACGCCATGCCTTCAGAACGGCGATGGAAGGGGTGATTTCTGCCGCCACAACCAAAGCTTTTCAAGCCCATAAGGCGACGCTGCTGGCAAACGCGCCGAAAGTCGCTACCCGGGTAGCCTCGCAAATGGTGCTGGAGGCGATTACACCAACCTTGCCCGAGTTGATAGGTGGCTCCGCCGATCTGACCGGATCGAACAATACCAAGACCAAGGCACACAGGGTTTTGGACCAAACGACTCCGGGCGGAAATTATCTGCATTATGGCGTGCGGGAACATGCGATGGCCGCCGCTATGAACGGCATGGCATTACACGGTGGCGTGATTCCATACGGCGCGACCTTTTTGGTATTCACCGATTACTGCCGGCCTTCCATACGCCTCGCCGCGCTCATGGAACTGCGATCAATCTTCGTGATGACCCATGATTCCATCGGCCTCGGCGAGGATGGCCCCACGCATCAGCCAGTAGAACATCTGGCGGCGCTCCGCGTCATCCCAAATCTTAATGTCTACCGTCCAGCCGACGCGGTGGAGACGTCGGAGTGCTGGCAGGCCGCGTTGAATACCCCGAACAATCCCTCGGTCATCGCGCTAACCCGCCAAGGCTTGCCACAACTCCGGGCCGACGAGGGGTCTGAAAATCTCTCTGCCAAGGGCGGCTATGTAATAAAGGACACCGGGCAATCAAGCCGTGCAGTGACGCTCGTCGCGACAGGGTCCGAGGTTTCCTTGGCCGTCGATGCGCAAGCCGTGCTGGAAGCCAGTGGCATCGCCACAGCTGTAGTTTCCATGCCTTGCAATGAGCTTTTTTCCATTCAGGACAAGGCCTACCAGGACATGGTCCTGCACCCGAACGCAGCCCGCGTGGTGGTCGAGGCGGGCATCCGTCAAAGCTGGGATCGATTACTCGGCGAGCGTGGACAATTCGTTGGCATGGCCGGCTTTGGTGCGTCGGCGCCGGCCAGCGCGCTGTATAAACATTTTGGAATCACCGTGGAGGCCATAGTCGCCGCCGCGAAAACGGCCATCGCAGGCCAATAATTCAGGCAAGTCCCGTTGGTTCGGGCAGGACGTAAGAATTGGGAGAATATCCATGAGCGTTAAACTGGCGATCAACGGATTCGGTCGCATTGGGCGGCTGGTGTTGCGGGCTTTGCATGAGAGCGGTCGGAAAGACCTGGAGGTCGTGGCCATCAACGACCTCGGCCCGGTCGCTTCGAACGCGCACCTGCTGAAATGGGACAGCAATCACGGCCGGTTTCCAGGCGAGATCACTGTCGGCGAGGACACCATCGATCTGGGCCATGGCCCGATCAAGGTGACCGCCGAGCGTGACCCGACCAAGCTGCCGCACGGCGAGCTTGGCGTCGACATCGTGCTTGAGTGCACCGGTATCTTCACCGCCCGCGAGAAAGCCGCAATGCATCTGGAAGCCGGCGCAAAACGGGTGATCATCTCCGCGCCCGCGACAGGCGCCGACCTGACCGTCGTCTATGGCGTAAACCATGACCAGATCAGCGCCGAGCATACCGTAATCTCCAATGCCTCGTGCACCACCAACTGTCTGGCGCCGGTGGCCTTCGTGCTGAACAACGCTTTTGGCATCGAGTCCGGCTATATGACTACGATCCACGCCTATACCAGTGATCAGCCGACCTTGGACACCCTGCACCCCGACCTGCACCGCTCGCGGTCAGCGGCCACCTCGATGATCCCAACCTCGACCGGCGCCGCCCGCGCCGTGGGCCTGGTGATGCCCGAATTGGTGGGCAAGCTCGACGGTACGGCGATCCGGGTCCCAACCTCGAATGTAAGCCTGATCGACTTCAAGTTCGTGCCAAAGAAAAAAACCACGGTGGAAGAAGTCAACGCCGCGATCATCGCCGCCGCGAACGGTTCGCTGAAAGGCGTCCTCGGCACCAATGACGAGCCTCTGGTATCGATCGATTTTAACCATAATCCGAACAGCTCGACCTTCGATCTGAAGCAAACCCAGGTCATCGACGGTAATCTGGTCCGGGTGTTGTCGTGGTACGACAACGAATGGGGCTTCTCTAACCGCATGACCGACACGGCGGCGGCGGTGGCCAAGACACTTTAGGCCTGTGAATTTTCGAGACACACCGCATTTTCAAGGGAGACCATCGAGATGAAGATCACCAGAGCCGTCAAGAAGATCCTGGATA
>JAPKDN010000175.1 GCA_028822575.1 Alphaproteobacteria bacterium
CGGGTCACCGAGCAGATCGACGCACTGACTACTCTGTCGACCAACCCATACAAATATTTAGTTGCCCCTCGCATTCTAGCAGGAATTATCAGCCTGCCTTTCCTGGTATTGGTCGGCGACATCGTCGGTGTTTTTGGCGGCTATATCGTTGGCGTGTACAAACTCGGTTTTAACGCGGGGACCTACTTGCAACGAACCATCGAGTTCCTGGAGCCCATGGACGTCATTTCGGGCCTCGTGAAAGCCGCCGTATTCGGGTTTCTAGTCGCCTTGATGGGCTGCTACCATGGTTATCGATCCGGTCGGGGAGCCCAAGGCGTTGGAGCGGCGACGACCAACGCTGTGGTCTCCGCCTCGATCCTGATCTTGATCGCCAATTACGGGATCACAACGCTGTTCTTCTCGCAATGACAGTGGTGCATGGGATGATTACCAGCGATCAACCAAAAATCCGCATCCGAGATCTCAACAAAGCGTTCGGCGGCAACCACGTGTTGCGTGGCTTGGATCTAGAAATCGCTGTCGGTGAATCGGTTGTCGTTATCGGGGGTTCCGGGACCGGTAAATCTGTACTGATCAAATCCCTGGTTGGTTTGGTGGAACCCGATAGTGGGACCATAGAGCTTGATGGCGAGCCGATCACCGGCCTATCCAAAAGCGCGCGCGAGACGATAATGGGCCGCTTTGGGTTACTGTTTCAAAACGGCGCTCTGTTCGATTCGTTGTCGGTCCTGGACAATGTCGTCTTCGGACTGGTGAGCGCGCGGGGCAAACCCATCGCCGAAGCCAAGGTTACAGCAATGGAAAAATTGACACAGGTAGGCCTTGATGAGTCAGTTGCCTCGTTGGTCCCAGCTGAGCTTTCCGGTGGTATGCGTAAGCGTGTCGCCCTGGCCAGAACCATAGCAACAGAGCCAGATATTCTACTTTTCGACGAACCCACCACAGGGCTCGATCCGGTGATGGGTGATGTTATCGACCAACTGATTATCAAATGTGTGAGAGAGCTTGGCGCCTCGGCGTTGACGATCACACATGACATGGAGAGCGCCAAGCGGATCGGCGATCGTATCGCGATGCTTTATGATGGCCGCATCATCTGGGTCGGACCGGCGCAAACCGTCGACGCCTCTGGCAACGATCACGTTGATCAGTTCGTGAACGGACGGGTCGACGGCCCCATCACCTTCGGGACGCGGCGGCACTAGGGAAATCACTAGGGAGGACGCGCGATATGGCCAAACCGGCGCGCCTATATGTTTGCCAGGAATGTGGCGCTGTCCATCCCCGATGGAGCGGCCGGTGCGACGCGTGCGAGGCCTGGAATTCAGTAATCGAGGAAGTGGCCGACGCGCCGACGCCCGGTATACGCGGCGGCTACAGGGGCAAGACCATTCCCTTCGTCCCTTTGGCGGGAGCGCTCGACTGGTCGCCGCGGAGCGCCACCGGCATCGCCGAGTTCGACCGGGTCCTGGGCGGCGGATTGGTCCCAGGCTCAGCAGTTCTGATCGGTGGCGATCCCGGCATCGGGAAATCGACTGTATTGTTGCAAGTCGTGGCCAAACTCGCCGAACAAGTCGACTGCATTTACGTTTCCGGCGAGGAAGCCTTGGATCAGGTTCGAATGCGGGCGATCCGACTGGGCGTGGAGAACGCCCCAGTCCGGCTCGCAGCGGCGACGAATGTTCGCGATATTCTGACCAACATCGATGGTCCCAACGCACCAAAGGTACTCGTCATCGACTCGATTCAAACCATGTATATCGACGCGCTTGATTCGTCGCCAGGCACGGTCTCTCAGGTTCGCGCATCGGCTCAGGAGCTCATTCGTGTCGCCAAGAAACGCGGCATAGCGGTGCTGCTGGTCGGTCACGTCACCAAGGAAGGAACGATCGCCGGGCCGCGCGTGTTGGAGCACATGGTCGACACCGTACTTTATTTCGAAGGGGAGCGAGGCCATCAGTTTCGCATCCTTCGGTCGGTTAAGAATAGGTTCGGCCCCACCGACGAAATTGGTGTGTTCGAAATGACGGAACGGGGCCTCTCCGAGGTCACTAACCCCTCGTCGCTCTTCCTTGGCGAGCGACGAGATGACGTATCAGGGGCAAGCGTTTTCGGCGGCATGGAGGGCACCCGCCCCCTACTGGTTGAAATTCAAGCCTTGGTGGCGCCCTCGCCTTTTGGAACGCCCAGACGGGCGGTGATCGGTTGGGATTCCGGGCGCTTAGCGATGATCACAGCGGTTCTGGAAGCCCGGTGCGGCGTGACCTTCGTGGGCAGTGACGTGTATCTGAATGTCGCAGGCGGTCTAAAAATATCCGAACCGGCCGCGGATCTGGCGGTTGCAGCCGCGTTGCTTTCCTCACTCTCTGGCGTTCCCGCGCCAGCCGCATGCGTAATATTCGGGGAGATCGGACTGTCGGCGGAGGTCCGCGCTGTGAGCCATACGGACGGGCGCCTCAAGGAGGCCGCGAAATTAGGTTTCACACACGCGTTGATCCCATCGGCTGGTAAGGCTAAAGGTAAGGCGCGCGCCGAGACAACAATCCATGTGGACGAGATCTCGAACCTGCAGGATCTTGTCACACTGTTCCAAGACGACACCAATGCCGATCGCAAGGCCTGTTAACATCAAAGGAAAAGGTATCGACGCGTGCGGAGTCCCAATCGATGAGTGAACTACCCATCAACCTTACTGACCTCGTCGTTCTGACGGTCGTGATGATATCTGGATTTTTGGCGTTCTTCCGTGGCTTCATTCGCGAGGCTTTGTCGATCGGTGCCTGGGTGGCGGCGTTTTTTGCAGGCATTTACGGGTTTCCGATTTTGGCGCCAAGTTTGGCGGGCGTAGTCCCTGATCTCACCCTGGTGCCTTGGGTGGCGGGGCTCGCGATCGGCGTTGTCACCGTGATCGTCCTATCCTTCCTGGCGCACTATCTTGCTAAGGCAATACAGATCGAAGGTCTTGGTCCCATCGATCGATCTCTTGGATTCCTGTTCGGGCTTGCGCGAGGCGCTGTTCTGATATCCCTTTCCTTCTTGATGATTGAATGGGCCCTAGACGACCGCAACTACCCGACCTGGTTGAATGGCGCCAAATCTCTGCCTCTGGTGCGTTCCGGCGCTGATCTATTGGTGCGTCTCATGCCGGTGCGTTTGCGCCCGCAGCTTGGAGCTATTAATGACGAGGCGAGAGGCGTGGCCACGAACATGATACTTGAAAGACTCGTCAGCCCCCCGGTGAAACGCGGTGCGCCTGCACCCGGTTCGGGCTATACTTCCGCTGAGCGCGCGGTGATGAACCGAGCCATCAAGGAAATTCAGTGACGTTTCCTTGACAGGCCTTGGAGTCGGACATGATCGACGAAAAACTAGGCATCGAAACTGTTGCTGGAGACGCCGCGTGACCCTTCCCGATTCGCATGATGATGACCATCTAAACGAGGAATGCGCGGTTTTTGGCATTCAAGGCTCGCCCGACGCGGGCGCCCATACAGCGCTTGGGCTGCACGCTTTGCAACACCGCGGCCAGGAGGCAGCAGGGATCGTCACCTGGGATGGTAGCCAGTTCCATGCCCGGCGTGGTCTTGGCCATGTGGGCAAAAATTTCGGTGACGGCTCTTCCGACGCGATGCTCGAATTGATTGGCCATTCCGCGATCGGCCACAATCGCTATTCAACGACCGGGGGCACGAACCTGCGGAACGTACAACCTCTCTTCGCCGAAATCGAACTTGGCGGGCTAGCGATTTGCCATAACGGAAACCTCACCAACGCGCTTGAGCTGCGCCAGGACCTAGTCAAACAAGGCTGCCTATTCCAGTCGACGACCGATACGGAGACTATTGTCCATTTGATGGCTCGCAGCAACGCCACGACGGTCCCAGAACGCATGATCGACGCATTGCGACAGATCGAGGGGGCGTATTCACTGGTTTGCCTCACCCAGAACTCCATCATCGGCGTTCGAGACGCTTATGGCGTGCGGCCTCTCGTGCTTGGCCGACTTGGCGATACCCATATTCTTGCGTCAGAGACATGCGCGTTTGATATTATTGGCGCTGAGTTCGTGCGCGATATAGCACCTGGCGAGATGGTCGTTCTGACTGCCAACAGCGTGCAATCCTTTAGGCCGTTCCAGCAAAAATCAGGGCGATTTTGCATTTTTGAGTATATTTATTTTGCCCGTCCCGACAGCATTGTCGAAGGCCAAAGCGTCTATGATGCCCGCAAGGCCATTGGATCCGAGTTGGCGAGGGAAAGCCATGTTGACGCCGATGTTGTCGTGCCGGTCCCAGACTCCGGCGTACCCGCCGCCGTGGGATATGCCGAAGCGTCCGGCATCCCCTTCGAGCTCGGTATCATTCGCAACCACTATGTCGGACGTACCTTTATCGAGCCCACAGATCACGTCCGCCATCTCGGCGTGAAACTCAAGCATAACGCCAATCGCGCCAGGCTGACCGGTAAACGGGTAATCTTGGTCGACGACTCCATCGTTCGAGGCACCACCTCGACAAAAATAGTCGAGATGGTCCGAGCCGCAGGCGCGCGGGAGGTACACATGCGGATCGCCAGCCCACCAACCACGCATTCCTGCTTCTACGGTGTCGACACCCCAGAGCGCGAGAAGCTGTTGGCGGCGCGCATGTCCGTTGATGAGATGGCCAAACTGATTGGCGTGGATAGCCTTGCTTTTGTCTCTCTGGATGGTCTGTACAAAGCAATGGGCGAGGCTGGGCGGGACATAGACGCCCCACAATATTGCGATGCATGCCTTACCGGGGACTATCCAATCCGGTTGGTTGACCACGACGGCGGCGCGCGTGGCGCACAGCTTTCACTGCTTGCCGAAGCTTCCTGAAACCCTACGCGGACGGCTTAATGTGGGTAATAGATTAAGAGACCGGGTGGCTTTAATCACAGGCGCGTCCCGCGGCATCGGAGCCGCCTTGGCCAAGGGATTCGCGGCCGAGGGAGCGCATGTTATCCTGACCGCCCGCACGGTCGGCGGGCTTGAAGAGGTTGATGACGCAATCCAAGCTGCTGGAGGGTCCGCCACACTCGTCGAGATGGACCTCCAGGATTACGAGGCCATAGACCGCCTCGGCGGCAACATTTACGAGCGCTGGGGCAAACTTGATATCTTGATCGCTAATGGCGGCGTTCTGGGACAGCTGACCCCCATTCACCAGTACGATCCGAAAGTCTGGGAAGAGGTGATCGCCGTTAATCTTACTGCCAATCAACGCCTGGTCCGCAGCTTGGACCCCCTCCTCAGGATGTCCGACGCCGGTCGGGCAATCTTCGTTTCCTCCGGCGGGGCCCATAACGCCCGACCGTTCTGGGGCGCCTACGCAGTCAGCAAAGCGGCTTTAGAAGCGATGGTCTGCAGCTATGCTGCCGAAAACGTGAAAAGCAAACTTCGGATCAACATCGTCAATCCCGGCGCGACCCAGACTAGCATGCGCGCGGCCGCGTTTCCTGGAGAGGAACCGGACCGCCTAAAGAGGCCGGAGGAATTGGTGCCGATATTCTTGGATCTGGCGTCGCCAGATTGTCTGACCCACGGGGATCTGATCAACGCATGATTGGATCATGTGCGCTTGATGTAGTCTGCCGTGGCCGCTAGCCAAGCTTTATTTTTTAATTTCTCGTTCGATTCCCGTCGCGGCCAGTTCCAGATTTCGGAGCGTCTGCTCCAACTCCTTGCGTTGCCGGTAGGCCAAATCCTCATGACCTAGCGCAAAACGAATACCTTTGGCACGATCCCGAATACGTTTGAGCCGGACGTCATCATGAACAATTTGGCGGTTCTTTCGACGTCTAATGTGACTGGCATTCATATCCCACCGCCGGCATTAGCCTTTATTCTGGGTCCGCAGCAGCGCGTCATAGAGCTTGGCGATGCTTTAGACCCTCAACTGCTTGTCGGATCCACAACGAGACCTGATGAGTATCGCTATCCCGACGTCAGACCACGCCCCGCGCTCACCCCCATTTAATCGTCCTTATCCACATATGGATTCTGGCTGCCACGAAGCATAAACCGGATCGGCACCCCTGGTAGATCAAAATCATCTCGCAGGCCGTTTACCAGATACCGGACATAGGCATCTGGCAAACCGTCAGGCCGACTGCAGAAGCAGGCGAAGGTTGGGGGCCGGGTCTTTGATTGCGTGATATAGCGCAGGCGAACCCGTCGCCCACTCGCCAGGGGCGGCGGGTGTCTATCGACCATATGCGACAGCCAGCGATTGAGCCGCGCCGTCGACACACGCCGGTTCCAGGTGTCGTAAACATCAAGCACGGTGTCGAACAAGCGGCCGAGGTTCCGCTCCCGCAGCGCCGATACCGTGATGTAGGGAATTTCCCTAACCTGCGGCAAAGATGTTTGAATTCGGTCCTGTAGACGACGTAACGCCGCTTGTTTATCAGGTACGATATCCCATTTATTCGCCGCCAGGATCAGGGCCCTGCCCTCTTCGACGACCGTGCGCGCGATGGTCAGGTCCTGTCGTTCCAGCATCATCGTCGCATCCAGCATCAATACGACGACATGAGCATATTGGATTGCGCGCAGAGTATCTGCCCCAGACGCTCGCTCCAGACGCCCCCATACGCGTGAATTTCGACGCAAACCGGCGGTATCCACCAGCTGAATCGGGTGCTCCTTCCATGACCACTCAACCTCGATCGCGTCCCGCGTGATTCCAGCTTCCGGTCCTGTCAGGACTCGATTCTCACCCAACAAGGCATTCATAAGCGTCGATTTACCAACATTGGGGCGCCCGACGATCGCCAATCGCAGCACCTTGGGCGCGTTGATATCGCGCCAAATATCAGAGCCATCGGGTGACCCGTCGATGATATCGTCCGCGTCGTCATCCACGTCTTCATGGATCTGGC